>DASYQG010000253.1:0-11264 GCA_036005825.1 Chitinophagaceae bacterium
TGGTTACAGCACAGGCTATAGAGTAGAAAAATATGAGTTTAGTAAAACATCTGTATCCGGAAGGAATTTTGGCGAACATGATATTGTTATTCTTCGTCTTGCAGATATTTATTTAATGCGTGCCGAAGCAAAGCTTAGAAAGGGCGGCGCTGATGCATCTGCCCTGGCTGATGTAAATATTGTTCGAGCTGCCCGGACAGCTAGCACACCTGCTGCACCATTAGCTACTATTTCACTGGATCTTTTATTTCGAGAAAGAGGATTTGAACTGTATTGGGAAATGGTAAGACGTACAGATATGATACGTTTTGGAAAATATGAAGGTACCTGGACTGAAAAAACAAGTACTGATAAACAAAAAAGACTTTTTCCTATTCCAAGCACAGCCATTGATGCAGCATCTAATCTGCCGGGTTATTTAGTTCAGAATCCCGGATATTAAAAGAATTAATTAATAGCTAAAGCTGTCCCAGATAAAGAGACAGCTTTTTTTATTTATAATAGTGAAATTTCTCAAAGAATAATAAGGGTATATCTCTTCTATTTTGATCGGGTATGTTTTCAGAGGTGCTAGTAAAGAATACTATTGCATTGCAGCTGATCAATCGTAAAATCTTTTTAATAAAACACTGTATAGAGTGCTGTAAGTATGCCGATGATAATAACAGATCCCACGATAAAACCAGGAGAACAACGGAACATGCTCTTATCTATGACAACAATATTTGGATTGTCTTTACTCTTCCTGTCGGCAAGGCTCATCGCTACCATTAGCAACATAAGAATAATAAAAACAAGTGTCATCCGATCCATAAAAGGAAGATCAGGGAAAAAACCATTTGTCCATCCCGGCAAAAATTTTAGGACAGTGGAAAGGGGTATTGTAAGAATAGCTGAAGTAAGTGCTGCAGTAGCGGTTGTTCGCTTCCAGAAAAACCCTAATAGAAAAATAGACAACACTCCTGGTGAAATAAAACCTACATACTCCTGTACAAACTGGTAAGCCTGGTCAAGATTTCGCAACGCAGGTGCTACAATGCATGCAAGCAACATAGCAACAATAACAGCAATGCGACCTGTACGAACCAGTTTTTTTTCTGATGCGTTCTTATTAAAAAACTTTTTATAAATATCAAGTGAAAAAATAGTGGAAATGCTGTTTGCTTTACCGGCAAGAGAAGCAACAATGGCGGCAGTAAGCGCTGCAAATGCAATCCCTTTTAAACCGTTCGGTAAAAGATTCATAAGTGTTGGATAAGAGTGATCCGGTTTAATAACTCCATTTATATTTGTCATCTCTGCCTGGAACATTCCGTTTTGATACATTACATACATGGTGATCCCCGGTATGACAACGATCAATGGTATCAGCAATTTTAAAAAAGCAGCGAAAAGAATTCCTTTTCTTGCTGTAGGCAGATCTGCACCCAATGCACGTTGGGTGATATATTGATTGCAACCCCAATAATTCAGGTTATTGATCCACATGCCACCAATGAGTACTGATAACCCCGGGAGATCGTAGTAATAAGGATTAGATTTATCAAAGATCATGTGAAAATGAGAAGCTGCCTTGTCTTGTATCACACTTAAACCTTTTAGAATATCTCCGCCATAACCAAATTTTTCCGATACGAGTGTAAGTGCAAGATAGCATGTTACAAGTCCACCCATAATAAGCACAAGCACCTGTATTACGTCGGTGTATCCTATTACTTTCATTCCTCCCAATGTAACTATGATAGAAAAAAAGGCGAGACCGGCCATACACCATTCAAAACTAATACCTGATATAGAATTGATGGCAAGTGCTCCGAGATAAATGATAGAAGTAAGATTGACGAACACATATACAAGCAACCAGAATATAGCCATAACTGTAGCCACTGTATCATTATACCGCTTCGATAAGAATTGCGGCATTGTAAAAATTTTATTCTTCAGATATATGGGAATAAAAAAGACGGCGACAATAATAAGTGTCGCCGCTGCCATCCATTCATAGCTGGAAATAGCCAGTCCCAGGGCAAAGCCCGAGCCTGACATCCCAATAAAATGTTCGGCGGAAATATTTGATGCAATAAGCGAAGCTCCGATTGCCCACCATGTAAGTGATCCTTCGGCAAGAAAGAAATCCTTAGAATCCATTTCACCGGCTTTTTTCTGGTGATACATTTTTCTGCGATAGACCCAATACCCATAACCGGCTACAAGGATGAAATAAATAAAAAAAACCAGGTAATCCAGAGAATGTAATTGGTTCATTTGGCAGCGTTTAGTTGGAGATTTTAAAAGTAATTAAATAATCTCAAAATAGTGAACATTCGATCTGTAGGATTTAAAGAAAAAACTATACTGGTTGTGTAAAATTTAAATGGAACCCTTTGACTAAACGATATTTAAAATAAACCATTCTTTCTTCGAAATACAAAAGCTCCAGGTATCCCGGGAGCTTTTGTATATTTGAATTTTGGTTGTACTAAAATTTATCCCACCATAGTCTTGTCTCCACCAGGTCACCACCAATAGCAGCAGCGGCTGCTTCATAGTTTGCGCCATTTACATTTTGCTCATTAACCGGATATGGATATCTAAGTGGTATATCAGATAATGCCAGGGCTCCGGGTACTAATTGAGGATAGTCTAATCTTCTCCAATCTATCCATGCTTCCCAACCACGATTGTATAATGCGACCCATTTTTGAATTCCAATTTTTTGTTTATAAGTACCCGCAGCAGTAGCATAATTTACTGAAGGCTGTGAGAGATAGGCAGTAGCTTCTGTATTTGTTCCTCCCCAATAAATAATAGAGGCAGTAATGGCATTATTATAATGTTGTTGAGCTGTGCCTCCAACATTGTAACCTCTTTCTCTTGCTTCTGCTAAATAGAATTCCACTTCTGAATAATCTAAAAGTAATGCAGGAAAATCAGGAGCAAGGATCGCTTCATGAGGTTTTGAGAAAGTTGCATAGTTGCCACCGGCTCCTGCCTTAGCACCAGAGTATTCTCCGGCGGCATCTTTAGTAAAGTAATCATCGATACGTGGATCACCTAAACTTTTCATTTCTTCAATTATCGCTTCTGATGCGATAAAATCTTTACGGCCACTTTGAACAAGATCGACCCAGATTGGGTTTGTATTTGGTGGAGTTGATAAATACTGAAACACGGCATTATCTGAATTTGACGTAAAAACTCCTGCGGCAACGGCAGCTTCAACAACTGTTTTTGCTTTTGCATTGTCATCATCAGCTATTGTCATTCCCATTTTTAATTTAAATGAGTTTGCAAACTTTTTCCATGCAGCTACATTACCGGCATAGATCACATCTGCGGTTCCAAAACTTCCAGATGATGTATTGAGACTTGTAATATCAGCATCCAATCTTGTAAGCAGATCATTATAGATAGTTTTTGCATCATCATATTTTGGAAACGTTTTAGCGATGTCCAACGCATCGGTATAAGGGATGTTTCCATAAGTAGTTATAAGATAATACCAGGTGACAACTTGCATAATATCTGCGATCGCAATTTGATTTTTTTGTACGGTTGCATCTGCCACATCAGTTGGGATCAAATTTTTTGCTTCCTGGAAATCACGCAGTACATCACGATAAAGCGCATTCCATACAGCATCGTTTATGCTTCTTGTGCCAAGGTCATAATTGGCTTCATCGGTGTAGGTAGTTTCCTGCCAGTATTGTACTATCAATCTAAAAATATTCAGATTTACATTTGACGAAGTCAGCGTATTCATCAATGTGTGCTGTGCATTTGTAAAAAATGCACGGGAAGGAGCCGTTGAAGGATTTTTGGGATCTACATTCAGATCCGTAATATTTTTCCGACATCCCGCCGTTACCAGTACAAAGCTTATTATAATTACAAATATTTTTTTCATAATAAATTAATTAATGGTTAGAATCTAAGTTTAGCGTTGATGGCAAATGATCTTACCGAGGGATAAGCTCCACCCTGGTATCCTTGCAGGTTTCCAGCGCTGATCGTTTCTTCAGGATCAGCATAAGGAAGATTTTTATGAATGATCCAAAGATTTCTGCCAATTAATGAAAGATCGATTCCTTTGAATGGTTTCAATTTAGCAATTGTTTCTTTTGGAATAGAATAAGAAAGTATTGCCTCTCTCAGTTTTATATAGCTTGCATCATACACAAATGCTGCTGCAGGATTTCTTAAATAACCATAAGCGCCATATCCATTTAATGCTCTTACCGTATTTGGCTTGCCATCAACTACACTTATACCTGGTAAAACAATTCCGCCTCCCTGGGACAGCGGATTGCGGGAAGGATTTCCAAGATCATTAAGACCTGCTGTTTCTGGATAAAGACCTGTAGCCAATCCATAATACATATCAAGAGAAAATACATCACCGCCATGCCTCATATCCACCAAAAAGCTTAATGAAAGATTTTTATATTTCAGGATATTGTTGATACCACCCACCCAATCAGGATTAGGATCACCGATCACTTCGTTGGAAGTAACTGACTGCAGATAGCGACCAGTTGCACTTACTAATGGTAATCCTGATGCAGAATCAAAGACAAAATTTTTACCGCGGATAGTACCGAAAGGCTGGTTCAATGTTGCATTCAATGAAACACCGCCCTGGAAAGTTGCCAGTACGATATTTTCAGAGCCTTCAAATAATTCCATTACTTTATTTCGATTGCGTGACCAGTTAACGATCATATCCCATGAAAAATCTTTCTTCTTGATCGGAGTAACACTCACCTGGAGTTCCACTCCCTGGTTGTCGACAGTTGCTGCGTTCAGGAATTTAGAATTGTACCCTGTGGCTGTGGAAACGATCACGGGTAAAATCTGGTCAAATGATCGTGACCAATAATAACTGAAGTCAACGCCAACTCGATTTTTTAAGAAAGCCGCTTCCAAACCAACCTCAGCACTTCGTGTTCTTTCAGGTTTTAACGAAGTGCTATTTTTTGTACCGGTAACAGAAGATTGCGGCTCGCCACCAAACGGAGGCACAACAGCATACACATCATATACACTGAAGATCGGAGCATCATTACCAACCTGTGCATAGTTAGCTCTAACCTTTCCGTAAGATAACCATGAAGCAGTGGGCAATAATTTTGAGAATACAAATCCGGCTGATACAGAAGGATAATAATACACGTTACTATCCTTTGGCAGGGTAGAAGAGGCATCTCTTCTGATTGTTGCATCAAGTGTCAGCATATCTCTCCACGAAAGTGTTGCACCGGCAAATACACCATCAACTTCCCTTATACCATCAAATTCTGTAGGAGCATTTGGAGTATTTAAAGAATTAGAAAGAGCATACACTTTTGGTACAATTAAGCCACCATTTGTAATGGCCCTGATAGTAGAAGTATGTTGCCTGCGAATATTTGTTCCTAGCAAACCTTTTAGATCAAAATCTTTTGAAAGTTCTTTATTAAAATTTAATAACAGGTCATAATTTGTTTCGCGGTAGGAGCGATTGAATCTAGAATAAGAAGAAGTGGTAACACTTCCCACTGCTTGTCTTTCTTCCTGCAGTTCATCATAAGAATCCAGAGAAACCCTTCCAAGAATATTCAACCAATCTGTGGCCTTATAATTAAGATTTACATTGCCGAAATAACGATTACGGTTATCGCTTTCATAATTTTCATAGCGGGAAAAATATACGTTATCCCAATAAATAGGAACAAGTATAGTTGGGTCTGTCCAGTTCCATGTTACATTCTGCCTGTTTCTAAAATAAGCATCTTCTTGTTCTTTTACATCAACATTTACCTCCCACCATTGGCGGAAATTGGTCATCATGTTCTTATCATCATATCCAGTTCCGTAACGGCCTTTTCCAACTATGTTTGAAAAATCCAATGCCGCACCTGCAGTTAATTTATCTGTTACATTTAAAGTTGCTGCAAGGTTCACTAAATTTTTATTTACTTCACTATTAGGCAAAATTCCTTTGTCACCTACCCTTGTATATCCTAGTTTAAAAGTTCCTTTATCTGAACCTCCATTTATAAATACGCTTTGATTATAGCTTACAGGTTTTTCAAAAAATGTTGTGGGATCATTTGCAGCAGCTACCCATGGCCTTGCTTTCCCAAAGTTTGGTGATGATGGGTCAAAGGCATCCCATTGATATACCATAAGATTGGGATCGAATTTTGCACCGTAAGAAGCATCCTCACTCATAGGCACCACGTAATCATTTTGCCCGTCACCATCAATGTCTCTCCAAAGAAAAAAACCGGCTGCAAAACCATAGGGCAAACCAGTATTGGGATCTTCATATCTTACGCTTGGAAAATAACCAGCGCCATATTCATGTTGGTATTTTGCAAATGTTGATTTATCAATAGCCCCAAAGCTTACACCTGAATTAACAGTTATTCCCAATCCTTTGGATCCACGTTTTGTAGTTACAAGGATAACTCCATTGGCGCCTTGAGAACCATACAATGCGCTTGCGGCAGCACCTTTCAAAACAGTAATTGTTTCAATATCATCCGGATTAATGTCGGCCGCAGCATTTCCGTAATCAAAACCACCACGACCTGTTCTTTGATTAGCAGTATTTGTATTAATACCTACTGTATTACCATTATTGAATGGAACTCCATCTATAACAAACAAAGCCTGGTTGTCAAATATTATTGACTTGTATCCACGAATAACAACATTCGTGGAGCCACCAAGTGTATTTGTTTGCTTGATATCAACTCCGGAAATTTTACCGGATAAATTGCTGACGAAATTTGATCCGCGGTTTTTGGAAACTTCCTCGCCATTGATTTGTTGAGCTGCATACGGAACCTGGTTTCTCGTTCTTCGTATACCAAGTGATGTGACAACCACTTCCTGTAGTTGTCCACCGGAAACAAGAATAACATTTGCAGTTTCTCCACTTACAGTTATTGTTTGTGTTTGAAATCCTGCAGCGGAGATCGTTAATTGATTGCCGTTGATCGTAAGAGAAAAGTTTCCAGTTGCATCAGCAGTAACGCCATTTTTAGTATTGGTTTCGTTAACCGAAGCAAAAGGAACTCCCTGGCCTCTTTCATCTTTTACCTGGCCACTTACTCTTCGACCCTGACTAAAAATTAAATTGGAAAATAAAAGCAGCAATGCCGCTAATGAAATACAGCTTTTCATGCGTTATAGTTTAAGGTTTAAGAATACTCAAGTATGTAGTAATATGTATTAACATACCTTGATCATAAGGTCGGGGACTCGATAAACTGTTAGTCTTGGTAGTGATTTGCGAAGGAGGTTAAAATACCGGTGGAGTAAATTCAATAAAAAAGGCAATACAACTGTTTGTGATGCTGCATTGCCTGAAAAATTTTTTTAAAATAATTTTTTGGATAGAAATAGTAAGTTTAGAAAAGAAAAATAAATTTAAACAATGATGTTGCTCCGCTATTTTTTTTCGTCGGTCTCGGAATGCTCTTTATGCGTTTTCTTTGCAACTGCTTTATCAGAAAGTACATTACTCAATGCCACTTTTACTTTGTTTTTAAATCCTGACACAACCATAGTCTCTCCACGCATCAATGCATCATACCCATCCTGGGCAACTTTTTTTGCGTCTGATAAACTGCCCTCTTTTGCAACTTTTGATTGTTGCATATCGGCTTTATTAAAAAAGTCAGTATCAGTTGCTCCGGGAAGTAGCGCTGTTACCGTGATACCTTTATCTTTTACTTCTGTTGCAATAGCTTGTGTAAATGATTGTACAAAAGCTTTTGTGCCATGGTAAACAGAATTAAGCGGACCCGGTGCTTTACTGGTAACTGACGAAAGATTTAATATTCTTCCCTTTCCTTTTTTCAACATGTCCTGTAAGAAAAGTTTTGTAAGAACTACAAGAGATGAGATGTTGAGTTGGATGATCGATAATTCTCTATATATATTTGTTTCAGAAAATTCTCCATATTGTCCTTGTCCTGCATTATTTACTAATACATCAACTTCATAACCTTTTTCCTGTATTTCATTATAAAGGTCAAAAGGACTTTGCCTGTCAAATAGATCTTTAGAAATTATAAGAACATCAACTCCCAATTCCAACAACTCATTTCTTGTAATTGTTAGGTCAGCTTCATCCCGGGAAACAAGAATAAGATTATGGCCATTAGTAGCAAAGATTTTTGCAAGTTCATAGCCAATACCACTCGTTCCCCCGGTGATCAGCGCATATGTTTTATTTGTTTCCATATTGTAATTTTTAAAATAACATAGGGTAGGGCTATTTGCAATCAATTTTTGATCGCTTCATGTTCTGCTGCCTGGTTCACCTGCCATTCAGCTATTTCTGTCAACTTTTCATCGGCTTGTTTTTCCTCATCAAGTGTTAGATGTAAAACTTCTGCTGCATCATTCATGCCCAGGGTTTTTGCAATCTGCACCAGCGAACCATAAGTTGCTATTTCATAATGTTCCACTTTTTGGGCAGCCATAATTATCCCTGCATCTCTTGTCATGCTTCCTTGTTCTGTTTCTTCTACTATTGAATCCCCTTCTTTAATAAGTCCTTCCATAGCATCACATTTTTTTGCTTGTACTTTTTTTCCACACATTTCAAATACTTGCTCCAGCCTTGTCACATGTCCTTGTGTTTGGGTAAGATGTTCCTCAATTGCGGATTTTAATTCATCTGTTGTTGCCGCTTTTCTCATTTTAGGCAATGTCTTCGTCAATTGTTTTTCCGCCCAGTAAATATCTTTTAAAGAATCAGTAAAAAGCTTATCAAGCTGAGAAGTGTTGTGTTCTGAATCGTTTTCAGATTTTGATGTTTTCCCGTTGGTAGTTTTTGATGAAGTTCCGTTTGGTTTTTCAGTGCTTTCATTAGCAAATCTTGTCCTTTTTGTTCTTACGGATGATCTTGTGTTTGTAGTTGGCATAAAATAAAGTTTATTTGGATTATTAAAAAGAATGTTCTTAAGGAGTTACAAATGGTATGCCATCAGTATAAATAATAAGAATTGAAAAATTCATCTATATTCAAGTTGGTACAATATTTATTAACTAAATACTATGGCATTAACGCTTTATAAAAAGAAAAGATCATTTAAGAATACACCAGAACCTGTTGGCGGAAAAGCTTCAAATGCAGGTTTACTTTTTGTTATACAAAAACATGATGCCACAAGATTGCATTATGACTTTCGTTTAGAAATGGAAGGAGTTTTGAAAAGTTGGGCAGTTCCAAAAGGACCATCATTAAATCCGGAAGACAAACGTTTAGCGATGATGGTAGAAGATCATCCTTATGACTACAGAACCTTTGAAGGAATTATCCCTGAAGGAAATTATGGGGCAGGCACTGTCATTGTTTGGGACGAGGGAACCTATGAAGCATTGGAGGGTGGCAGTAAAAAAGAGCAGGAGAAGATCTTGCTTCAACAATTAAAGAAAGGTTCTTTAAAATTCAAAATGAATGGAAAAAAGTTGAAGGGGGAATTTGCCTTGGTAAAATTGAAGAATGCCGAAAACAATGCATGGCTTTTAATTAAACACCGTGATAAGTATGCAAAGGAAACGGATGTGACTAAAAAAGACAAATCTGTTGTTTCAGGCAAAACGCTTAAAACAATTGAGAAAACAAGTAAGAATATCTGGGGCAGTTCGCCAAAGAAAAAATCAGCATCAAAAAAGTCCCGTAAACAACGGGGCGAAAAAAAAAAGATCCTAACAGAAGGTAAAAAAGCTCCATTCCCAAAAACGGTAAGGCCGATGCTGGCCACTCTAGTAGATCAACCTTTTGATGAACCCGGCTGGTTATATGAAATAAAATGGGATGGATACAGAGCAGTCGCCTTGATCAATAAAGGAAAAGTTGATCTCATTTCAAGAAATAATAAATCTTTCAATGAAAAATTTTATCCTGTCGTTGATGCACTAAAAAAATGGGATATCAATGCAGTGATCGATGGGGAAGTAGTTGTATTAAACGATAAAGGCATTTCAAATTTCGGATCATTGCAAAACTGGCGAAGTGAAGCTGATGGCTCTCTCTTTTATTATGTTTTTGATATAATATGGTTAAATGGTTACGATCTGAGGTCACTCCCATTAACAAGAAGAAGAGAAATACTAAAAAATATTTTGCCGAACGAAAATATGATCAGGTTAAGTGAAAATTTTGAAACTTCTGCGACAGAGTTTTTGGCAACTGCTTCCAAAATGGGAATGGAAGGCATTATGGCAAAAAAAGAAGATAGTGTTTATGTAGAAGGTGACAGAACGAGAGAATGGCTAAAAATAAAATCAAATAAAAGACATGAGGTGGTCATAGGCGGGTTTACACAAAATGAAGGTTCAGGGAAAACATTCAGCGCTTTATTAGTTGGTGTTTTTGACAATGGACGGCTCGATTATATGGGAAAGATCGGAACCGGCTTTAATGATAAGATGCAAAAGGAGATGATGACCAAAATGAAAAAATTGATCACCAATAAAGTTCCATTTACTGAAAAGCCGGATGTAAACAAACCATCCCGATTTAGACCTAATCCTCCCAGGGCAAAAGTGACCTGGCTAAAACCTGAATTGGTTTGCGAGGTAAGTTATACAGAGATAACCAGCGATGGTGTAATGCGACATCCATCGTTTGAAGGATTGCGTATTGACAAAAAAGCAAAAGATGTAAAAAAAGAAAATGCGATTCCCGTAGAAGACATAAAAGAAACAACAAAAGAAAAGTCGAATAAATATACCAAACCTGTTACTGACAAGGATCGAAAAACTTTATTGAACCCAACCGAAGAAACACAGGTAAAGAAGGTCAATGGTCATGAAATTAAATTCACCAATCTCAGTAAGATATTTTGGCCCGCGGAAAAATATACAAAGAGGGATATGCTGAATTATTATTACCAGGTGGCGCCATATCTACTCCCTTATTTAAAAGACCGGCCGCAATCTTTGAATCGTTACCCAAATGGAATCAATGGGAAAAGTTTTTATCAAAAAGATATTACAGGTAAAGCACCTGACTGGATAAAAATGGAACCATATACAACAGGTGAAGGAGAGGACAAGAACTTTTTGGTACCAGAAGACGAAGCAAGTATTTTATATATGGCAAATGCCGGCGCCATTGAAATGAATCCATGGAACAGCACGATACATAATCCTGATAATCCCGATTGGTGTTTGATCGATCTTGATCCTTCTGATAAAAATGGTTTTGATATAGTAATCAAAGTTGCGCAGGCAACAAAAGAAGTGTTGGATAATAT
>DASYQG010000254.1:0-4586 GCA_036005825.1 Chitinophagaceae bacterium
CGAGTTGCAAAGATAGGTTTGCAAACTTTTCATCCCAAATATTAAATGAATTTAATTATGCTACTAACGTTTATTTGAGAGGGATTTATTAAATTGATAAATGCTTTTGAGAAAGCCATTACTTATCCTGCTGTTTCTTCCACTTTATTCATTGGCACAGAATCGATATGATGTTGTGATCGATGAAATAATGGCTGATCAGACACCTCAAATAAGTTTACCAAATAATGAATGGATCGAATTAAAGAATGTTTCGGCTAACCCAATTAATCTTCAAAATTGGAGAATTGGTGATGCGACTGGCCAAAGCGGCGCAATGCCGAATTTTGTTTTACAGCCCGATAGTTTTGTCATTGTATGTACCGGCAGCACCGTTGCTGCTATGCAAGTTTATGGAAAGGTGATCTCTGTTACCAGTTTTCCATCGCTTGATAACGATGGCGATCAGCTTTATTTAAAAAGTAATACCGGCTTAACTATTCATGCAGTCAGTTATTCTTTATCATGGTATCAAAATGCTGTAAAGAGCGATGGAGGATGGACATTGGAAATGATCGATATAAAAAATCCTTGTGTTGGTATTAATAATTGGAAAGCAAGTACAGATGCAAGAGGCGGGAGTCCGGGAATAAAAAATTCCGTCGATGCTGTCAACAATGATCAATCAGCGCCATCAATAAAAAATGCGTATGTAATTAATAATTTGAATATCGTTATTGTATTTGATGAGCCTATTGATAGTTTGAAAGGAGCAACGATTGCTAATTATTCTATTGATGGTGGCTTGAGCATTCAATCTGCAATTTCAATTTCCCCGTTATTTGATAAAGTTCAATTGAAATTAACAACGGCGATGCAAGCAAATGCAGTTTATACTATCACAGTAAATAATGTAACAGACTGTAAGAACAATTCCATTAGTTCAAAAAATAAAACAAAAGTCGGCTTACCAGTTGATGCAGCTTTGACTGAAATGGTGATCAATGAAATTTTATTTAATCCTAAAAGCGGTGGCAGTGATTATGTGGAGTTTTATAACCGAAGCAATAAAATTTTTGATGCAAATAAATTATATGTCGCAAACCGAAACAGCAGCGGTGTCATCAGTTCTACAAAATTAATATCAACTATACCTTACTATATTTTCCCCGGTGATTATCTTGTTGTGACAGAAGATGCCATTAATCTTTCACTCGATTATATGGTACAAAATCCCGACGCTGTATTTGTTGTTTCGTCATTACCATCTTTTCCTGATGATGAAGGTGAAGTGATCTTATTAAATTCACAGGGCGCAGTTGTTGATGAAGTAAAATATAAAGATGACTGGCAATTTGCTTTACTCGCAGATCCTAATGGGATATCATTAGAAAGAATTGACCCCGATGGAATTTCTCAAGAGGCTACTAACTGGCATTCAGCCGCATCAACTGCCGGATATGGAACACCAACGTATAAAAACTCACAGTATAAATTATTACAAAGTATAAATGCGGCCATTGAAGTAACGCCAAAAGTTTTTTCTCCTGATAACGATGGCCGGGATGATATTGCTACCATTCAATACAAAACAACAGAACCCGGATATGTCGCCAATATTACTATTTACGATGCCAACGGAAGACTGGTTCGTAACCTTATAAAAAATGCAACACTTGGCTTGCAGGGATATTGGATATGGGATGGTTTGGATGATAAAAAATTAAAGCTACCAGTAGGCACTTATATTTTATTTACAGAGATCTTTAACCTTAATGGTAAAAAAGAGATCTTTAAAAATGTGGTCGTGCTTGCACATCAGCTCAATTAACTCATATACTTTCATGAAAAAAAATTGATAAGGAAGCTCAGATAAGCTTGATAGAATTACCGGACGCTGAAGAGTGCGACCCTTCGCTTCGCTCTGGGTAAACTGCAACGCTATTGTTGAATAGCGAAGAGTAACCTGAACGGAGTGTCGCAACGAAGGCTAAATAGAAATTCAAATACTGGTTACATAAATATTTTATTCAACTCAATCTCCTAGTTCGATATCAAACTTTGTTAACTCTTTAAATCGTTGAATACGATTATCGATATCTTCTCTTTTTAATTCTTTTAATCTCGTTACTCCAAATTTTTCAACACAGAAGCTTGCCATGGCGCTGCCAACAATGATCGCCGATTTCATGTTTTCAAAACTGGTATCTTTTGTACGGGCAAGATGACCAATGAAACCACCAGCGAATGTGTCGCCTGCACCAGTTGGGTCAAAAACTACTTCAAGCGGAAGTGCCGGCGCAAAAAATACCTGCTCTTCATAAAACAATAAAGCGCCATGCTCTCCTTTCTTTATGATAAGATATTTAGGCCCCATTTCCATAATGGCTTTTGCTGCACTTACCAATGAATACTGACTACTGAGTTGCCTGGCTTCTGCATCATTCACCAACAACACATCAACCTTCTTCAAAACTTTTTCAAGATCGGGCATGGCAGTATCCATCCAGAAATTCATGGTATCAAGCACCACTAGCTTTGGTTTATTCTTTAATTGGTTAATAACCGATAATTGAACAGATGGAAGCAGATTGCCCAGCATTAAAAATTCACAATCCTGGTAACTATCCGGCACCACTGGTCTGAAACTTCCGAGCACATTCAATTGTGTTTCTAAAGTATCACGGGTATTCATATCAAGATGATAGCGGCCACTCCAGAAAAAAGATTTTTCATCTTCTTTTATCTGCAGACCATCCATCATTACACCACGAGCTTCCAGCATTTTCAATTCTTCCCTGGGAAAATCGCCACCAACAACAGAGATCTGTTTTATCGGCCGTGTAAAATTGGAAGCACTCCAGGCTATATAAGTAGCCGCGCCGCCGATTATTTTATCACTTTTACCAAAGGGAGTTTCTATTGCATCAAAAGCCATACTGCCGACAACTATAAGGGACATTGTTATTGAATTTAAGATTTGAGATTGCAGGTTTTAGATTTGTCATCGATAACCCTTAATCTGTTGGCCGCAAACCTAAGGGATTTTGATTTGTTCTGTGTATTATTGGTTTACATTTTAAAACTTACATTTGTTCCAGAACTTAACTTTGATTTATTATGAAAGCAACCAGGAAAAAAGCTTCTAAAAAAGAATTCATTCTGAAAAAAGCAGCGCAAATGTTCCGCGAAAAAGGATTTGCAGCCACTTCAATGCGTGATCTCGCTGAAACAGTTGGCATCGAAGCAGCCAGCCTGTATAATCATATTCGCTCCAAGAATGAAATGCTGGAAAGCATTTGCTTTGATGTTGCCAATCGTTATACCATTTTTATGGATGAATTGGAATCCGGCAGCCAGGGCACCATTAAAAAAATTGAAACGCTTCTTCGTTTTCATATCAAACAAATGATCGAGAATTTTGAAGAGGTGATCGTTTGCGATCGTGAATGGAAACATCTTGACGAACCTTATCTCTCTAACTTTCATAATCAACGTCGCAGTTACCGTAAACGTTTTGCTGTTATCATTGAAGAAGGCATTTCAAAAAATGAGATCAAAAAGATCGATGCTCCTACCGTCGTACTCATCATGTTGCATTCAGTAAATGGCATTGAAAGCTGGCACCGCTCCACTGCCAAGATCAGTGCAAAAGAACTGGAAGACAATATGGTTTTAATAATGATAGATGGATTGAGGAAATAAAATATGTCCATTCATTTTTACCCGCTTCGCATAAAAAGAATAAATAAAGAAACAGATCAGTGTGTTTCAGTTGAATTTGATATACCCGAAAATTTAGCAGAAACATTTCTGTTCAAGCAAGGGCAAAGTCTTACTATGAAAGCCAACCTTGCCGGCGAAGAAGTAAGAAGAACTTATTCACTCTGCAGTTCGCCTCTTGATAAAATATGGAAAGTAGCCATAAAAAAAGTAGAAGGTGGTTTGTTCTCTTCCTTTGCAAATGAAAATCTAAAAGAAGGAGATGAGCTGGATGTGATGGAGCCGGTTGGTAAATTTTATACGGAGCTAAATCCAACCAATAAAAAAAATTATCTCGCATTTGCAGCCGGCAGCGGCATTACTCCTGTTATATCAATTATCAAAACAACGCTAAGAACTGAACCGCAAAGTAATTTCACATTAGTATACGGTAACCGCAGTCGCAGTTCTATTATTTTTTTTGAAGAACTGGAAGGGTTAAAAAATAAATTCATTGATCGTTTTAATTTCATCAATATTCTTAGTCGGGAAAGAACGGAAACCCCAATCAACTTTGGACGGTTAGATATTGGAAAACTAACTGAATTAGAAAAGCTGATCGATTATAAAAAGATGGATGAAATATTTATTTGCGGCCCTGAAGAAATGATCTTTTGTGTAAAAAATTTTTTGGAACAAAAGGATATCAGCGAGAAGAAAATACATTTCGAGTTATTTACTACGTCTGGTCAAAACAAGTCAAAAGTCAAAAGTCAAAAGTCAAAAGTTGGGTCGGGGCCACAAAGTGAGATCACAGTAAAAGTCGATGGTAGAAGCTTTGATTTTGATCTTTCTCTTAATAGCGACATAACAATTCTTGATGCGGCATTAAAGCAAGGAGCCGA
>DASYQG010000255.1:0-2377 GCA_036005825.1 Chitinophagaceae bacterium
CGATCGGCATACAGGTGGTTGATCCCCTCCTGTATCGATTGCGCATTTAAATTCGCAAGCATAAATACGGTGCATAATGTAAGTAAGGTCTTCTTCATTTCTTTCACTTTATATGTTATTAAATATAGCCATTTATTTATCCCGGAGTCTTGTTGGTCGTACAATAAACGGTAAATATCCGGGAACAAGGTATGCCCTGCGGAAAATCAATTGCCCTCTCTCACTTGTCATAAAATTTGAAAATCCATGTCCAAGGCCCTTGTAGTTCTCTTTCAAAACAAATACCAAACCTCTTTTTAAAGGATACAAGCCGTTATAAATATTTACCTGAATTGGTTGTACATACTGACCAGGCAATCCTTTACACTCTAATTCGGCAAGTCTCACTTTTGTCAAAAAACTTTGTTGTTGTGCGTCATCTTTATTTCCAATCCAACTAATTCCGATGAATCCGATCGCTGCTGGGTTTTTTGAGACATAATCGATAACTTCTTCGCTGCTCCTTGCTGCAAGTGCTTTACTTGTCAGCGAATCGCCACGTAACACTGAATCGACGATAAAACGTACCGTGCTGGTTGCTTTTAACCCATCAAAAACAGGGATTAAATTTTTCCTAAATTTCCCCTGCAAAATTTCCCTGATATCCTGCATTGTAAACCGATGCATTTCTTCATCGGGATGCGTAATTACCGCAATTGCATCGTATGCCATCATCATTTGGTCAGGTGATATTTTCAAAGAATCTTCAAGCAATCTTTTTTCATCCGGGCTGATATACCGGGTCACAATGATCATTCTCACTGAATCAACCAAAAGATCATTCAAACAATCTGCTTCAGGCTTGTAATGAACATTTAGTTTTACATCAGGATAATCCGATTCGTACACTTGCACCTGCGCTTCAATTACAGGTTTAAAAGATTCATCAGCGCTGATATTGATCTTTCCTTTGGAACGGGTATCAAGGCTAGGATCGGTTTTAATTTCACGACAGGCTGACAATATAAAGAACAAAAAAAATATACACAGGTCTCTTTGTCTCAACATGCTTTCTTTTTACTGATTATTGTTGTTTTTTAAAACCCCTGTATACCCGGAACAGACCATACACTACGCAGCTTACGCCAAATATATTTTGTAAGATCGGATCAAGCTTGAGATCATAGCCCCATTTTTTATGAAACAAAACGAAAATCCCTACTCCCAACCATAATACACCCATAGTGTAATTATAAATGCTGCGAAGCAGGGATGAAGTATTTCTTTCTTTATTACCAAACAACATAAAGGAGCCTCTTATTTACGGGAACGGCAAGATAAAAATTTTTACTGTTCCTCGCCGATAAAAATTACAGGTTGTTGGTAAGCGACTGCTATAGGTCTTCCGGCCTGAAGTGCTGGTTCCCACTTGGGCATTTTTTTCATTACCCGCAACACTTCTTTGTCGAATGCTTCTCCTCCGCTTTTAATGATCTCAGGCCTGGATACACTGCCGTCAATATCAACCCAAAATCGTATCTGCACTTCTATTCTTTTGCCAGGCTCAATGTCTTCCGGTGCCTGTAAAATTCGTTGCAAAAATTTGAGCCATGCAGCAGGGCCGCCAGGAAAACTTGGCTCACGAGTTGGACCAACCGGTTCATCTTTTTTTTCCGGTTCTTTTACAACAGCATCACCGGTTCCGCTGGATTCAGTTTGTGATTGCACAATATCATTAGGTTTGTCTCCATCGATATTCTTGTCACCAATGATTTTATTTTCTAAATCATCGTTTTTGACAATGTTTGTATCCGCTTCATTATCCGGCACGACAATTATTTTTTGAAAATCCGCTTGTGCCTTTGGTTTCTCTTTTAGAGGCTCTGGTTCTTTGGGCTTATCTTCTGGTATTACTAATGGAGTTACTTTTATAACTCCCTCATGTTGTCTATTAATATCTCCTTTATCATTTTTCTTAATAAAAGACATAAGAATCAATAATAAAACAATTGACAATGCAACGCCGAGAGCTAAACCGAGACGGCGTGAATATGTTTTACGCAATACATAAGCACCATATAATTTGTTACGATGCTCAAATAAAATGTCAAGCAGATCTGCTTGTAAAATTTCTTTGTTAGTCATGGCTATAATTTTAGAATTAGATGCACGAGATACATTAATCCATAAAGAAGCTGGGAGCCGTGAGCTACGAGTTTCGAGAAATTTATTTGAAAAATCATTTCTTCATTGAATAAGCTTAATAAAGACTTTTTTACTCGCAGCTCATAGCTCGAAGCTCGTAGCTATATTTGCTGCATGAAAATTCTAATGGTTTGTTTGGGCAATATTTGTCGCAGCCCGATGGCCGAAGGCTTATTGCAGGATAAGGCATGGA
>DASYQG010000256.1:0-3441 GCA_036005825.1 Chitinophagaceae bacterium
TGGTTTAGTTTTTCAAAGGTTTGGATCAATTTTCAGGGCTAAACCCTAAAAGTTGGTATTTTCTGGGCCTAAATTATTTGTTAATCTTGGGTGATGCAAGAGCAGAAATACTCTATAAAACAATGGGCAAAAGACGATAGACCAAGAGAAAAATTACTATTTAATGGTGCTCACACACTCAGCGATTCTGAATTGCTGGCGATACTTATATTGAATGGTTCAAAAGAAAAAACGGCGGTTGATCTTGCGAAAGATGTTTTGAAAATTAGTAAAGACAATCTATCAGAATTGGGTAAGCTTTCCATAAAAGAATTAATGAAAGTAAAAGGAATTGGCCAGGCAAAAGCAGTTACTATTTCTGCTGCGCTTGAATTAGGAAGGAGAAGGCAAGCAAGCGGCTCACTTCAAAAGAAAACAATTTCTTCCAGCAATGATATTGCAGAATACTTTATGGCAAAGCTGAAAGACTATCGACATGAAGTTTTTGCAGTAGTCTTTTTAAACAGGGCTAATAAAATCAATCACTTTGAAATTATAAGTGAAGGCGGAATCACCGGCACCGTTGCTGATCCAAGAGTAATTTTAAAAAAAGCATTGGAAGAAGATGCAGTCAGCATTATACTTTGCCACAATCATCCATCGGGCAGCTTAAAACCAAGCAGGGCCGATGAAGAATTAACTTCAAAAATAAAAGAAGCTGCAAAATATTTTGACATCAAGGTCCTTGATCACATGATAGTAAGTGATGCCGGTTATTTCAGTTTTGCGGATGAAGGGTTATTATAGATGCTGGATACTGGATGCTGAAAAATTCTGCTCATGAGTTATAGAAAGCTACAAATTTGGATTTTGGCAAGAGAAGTTGTTATCGAAATTCATGGAATGACAATGAAGCTGCCAAAGTTTGAACTGTATGAAGAAGGATCACAAATAAGAAAGTCAAGCAAAACAACAAAGGCCACAATAGTTGAAGGTTATGGTAGAAGAAGATATAAGCAAGATTGGATAAAATTCTTGGTTTATGCGCTCTCATCAAACGACGAAACAATGGATCATTTGGAAAATTTATGGGATACAAGATCACTAACCGATGAACTGATATATACAACGCTGAAAAACAAAATTGAAATTCTCGGTAAAATGCTCAATAAATTCTTGCAAGCAGTGGAACAAGAACACCAATCTCCAAAATAGACACTTGCGACATCAAGCATCCAGTATCCCGCATCAAGTATCTAACTTAGGCTTGCGCAGATGGTCCTCCAAAATTGAGCGGTAATTGAATATCTTCCAGGTCTTTTATAGCACCATTAGCAGCTTCATAACGTGAAATATTTTCCGTCATCGCCTTCATAAATCTTTTGGCATGCTGAGGTGTAAAAATTATTCTTGATTTCACCTTACTTTTTGGTGTGCCTGGCATCACGTTTACGAAATCAATTACAAACTCTGCATGTGAATGTGTGATGATCGCAAGATTAGCATAAGAGCCTTCTGCTACTTCTTCTGATATTTCAATATTTAACTGATTTGGTTGTTGCGGTTGTTCCATGTAAAAAATTTAATCGGCCAAGTTAAATTAAAAAGGCCTTGCAAATGCAAAGCCTTTTCTCATAAGCAAAATATTTTATCTCGGTCTTATGTAAGTAAGTGTGTCATACTTTTCTCTTGTACCGGCTCCTGCAGGTGTCCAGGTATATGCTACATAAAATGTTTTGGTAGCCGGATCATACCTATTCGTAACTCCTGGAGGTACTACCAATGGAGGAAACGCCAAAGCTATTGCCTGTGAGCCCACATTTGTCAACGATACAGTATTATCAGGGTTGACGGTCATACGAACCTGCAAACTTGGACCTGTCGCGTCTCCAAAATAAGTTAAGCCATTAGTTGGAAAGTTGATGAATACCGTTGCGAAATCCCAATCAATGGATGTTGGCCCTGAAGTAAGAAAATCCCATTCAGGAATTGTTCCATTACCAGTAATTCCCGGATTGGTTGGGTGAAATAATCTGTACTTGACCTTATATACACCGTCCCATTGATTTTTTGCACCAATTTCTACAGCCACCTGGTTTTGTGAAGCACTAAGCACCGCGCCATTATCTGCAGACGCGAGCTGGAAACCTAATCCAACTCTACCTAGCGTCACCAGGTCCAGCGTTTTCAAATTAATTTTTAAATGTTTTACAAACTCACCCGGTTGAAAAGTTATTGTCCAGAATTGACCATCAAATGGATTATCAGGGTGACTTTGATAAATATCTCTAGGTAACTCAGTAACAGCAGCGCCGCTTAGATCTGAAAGTACTGAATTACTTTTTGCGATCTTCACTGTCTGTACCCTGTTTAGATCTGCAGGGCTTGTTGCATCTCTTCTGATCTCAAGTATATCAACAGTAATAACTGTATTACTTATATCCAAAGCCGCAACAACTAAGCCATTACCTTCTGGTAAACTGATAGAAGGCTTTTCCTGTGACTTAACCGGAGGAAACTGTTCAGTTCCTTTTTCACATGATACAACTACTAAGCTCAAAAGCGAAATAAAAAGAAATGATCGTAGAACTTTTCTCATATGTAAAAAAGTTTGCAGTTAGATGTCAGCGCTAAAGTTAAACAAATATCACTCTAAAAAACAAAAGTGGGACAAAATTATCCCACTTTTTTAGCTGTCAATATCTCAAAAATTATTTAAGGTTTCACCCACCACATCTTACCATATTGTGAATCTTTTTCGCCACCTATTTTATAGAGATCTGCTACTGCATTTGTGTATGTAGTATTCAAATCAAAATGTGATTGTGAAATACCCATGCGTATAGGAATGATCCTTGTTGTACCCGCAGGAGCAACTACGCCTGGTGCAGGAGTTAATACAGGGAAGCCAGTGCTTCTTATAATATTCCATGCTTCCAATCCATCAGGGAAAGCAGCTAACCAACGCTGAGTAATAATTTTTTGAAGTTCAGTGCCAGCAGTAAGAGCAACAGCGGGCATAAGCATGTAAGCATTAAATGCTGTAGCATCATAAACACCCCATAACCTCCAGTTCAATTCAATTCCAGTCCTGTAAAGGTTGGCGGCATTCTCAGCTGTCCATCCTCTTTGAGCTGCTTCTGCACGGGCAAGTGTTACCTGAGATGCAGTGATGATTGGCATTGGTTGAGTTGCAGTCCTGATTGAAGGGTTCATAATTCTCGCCCAATCAGGATTAGCAGATGCAAAAGCAATTGCATCATTTCTCTCCAGCCCATATGCAAATCCTTTGGTAGAAGAACCCCATGCATTAATACGTCTGTCACCGTTTGGATTCATAAAATCTGTAACAGTTTTGCTTATTGCATAGTCAGACCGCTGCGTAATGTTATAATAACTATAGAATACGCTGCTATAGTTACCTCCAGGATAAACCAATTGTATGTCATCAGCATTAGTGGT
>DASYQG010000257.1:0-3011 GCA_036005825.1 Chitinophagaceae bacterium
TCATCTGTCCTGCCATACCTTCATTCTATAGTAAGCCTGATACGATTGAAAAGCTCTGTCTTACAGTCGTGGACAGGGTGCTAGACCTTGCCGGTTTTCAACTTGATTCATTTCGTTGGGGGGAATGAGAAACTCAAGTCATGTGCCCTAAAAAGGAAAAAATTTAAAACATAAAAAATTTGTAGCCCCGGCGGGGATCGAACCTGCATCAAAAGTTTAGGAAACTTCTATTCTATCCATTGAACTACGGGACCAATAAAATAAGGACTGCAAATATCTCTTATTATCTGCAAAAAGAAAAGAACAGATTTTAGTTTCATTGTGGCATAGATTTTACAATGGTTTTAAAAAAGATCTATGAAAGAATTGGAAATAATTGTAGAAACACCAAAAGGAAGTCCATTCAAGTATAAATATGATCAAAAAAAAGAATGGTTCGTGGTACATAAAATGCTGCCAGTTGGTTTAGCCTTTCCATTTGACTTCGGATTCATTCCCGGTACTAAAGGAGAAGATAGCGATCCATTAGATGTTCTGATCCTGTCAGAATTTTCCTTTATACAGGGATCGATGGTCAAATGCAATGTGATCGGTTCAATGAAAGCAGAGCAAACCGAAGAAAATAAGACCATTCGCAACGACAGGATCTTTGTGACACCCGGCATTAAAGGGCTTTATCCTGATTATGAATCATTGGAAGATATTCAAAAGGAAAAGATGAAAGAGATTGAGAGTTTTTTCATTTATTACAATATGATGGAGAACAAAACTTTTAAACCTTTGGGCATTTTATCTGCAATTGAAACCTGGAAAATAATAAAAAAACAACGATCATGAATATCAATGAAATTTTTGGCAGTGGTGAAGATCTTTCGCCTCTGCAAATGGCAGCAAGAGCATTTGTAATGTTCTTTATTGCCTTACTGCTTATCCGCCTGGCTGGCATGCGGGTCTTTGGAATAAAAACTGCTTTTGATAATATTCTTGTCATCATGCTTGGAGCGATCCTCAGCCGTGGTGTTACAGGATCATCTCCTTTTTTTTCAACAGTAGCAGCTGCTGCGTCAATGATATTGGTCCATAAAATTCTTGCATGGCTGGCTATGAAACATATATGGGTTGGAAAGATCGTAAAAGGTTATCGCCGTTCCTTATATCATTATGGTGAAATCCGGGAAGAAAATCTACGAAAGACCTCTATTAGTAAAGACGACCTGATGGAAGGAGTGAGATTGGAGATCAATAAAAATTCATTGGATGATGTCGAACAAATATTTATTGAGAAAACCGGTGAAATAAGCGTTGTAAAAAAGTAATAAGCTCACTCTTAACAAGCTATTTTCTTTACCTTCCGAAACACAAAAATAGTTTATGAAAAAAATTCTTGTTATTGCACTGGTTTTGGCGATGTCTTTTCCGTCTCAAAAATTATTCTCCCAGCAAAAGGTGATGTTGAATCATATTGCCGTTTATGTCGTTGATCTTAAAATAAGCACGGCTTTTTATAAAGATATTATAGGGCTTGATACAATTCCTGAACCTTTTCACGATGGCCGTCACACCTGGTTCAGCGTGGGAGTAAAAAGTCATTTACATGTTATATCAGGTGCAACTACAAAAACAATGCATGATAAGAATGCACACCTTTGTTTTTCGGTGGCTTCTGTTCCGGATTTTGTTAAGGTATTAGTAAAGAATAAAGTTGAATATGAAAATTGGGCTGGCGAAAAAATGGCTATAACAACTCGTGTTGATGGCGTTAAGCAGATCTATTTCAAAGACCCTGATGGTTATTGGATCGAGATCAATGATGCAAAGGAATGAGCCAGGAAATGATGAGTTATGAATGATAAATGAAGAATGACATCCCCTAACACTCACATTCATAATTCCGAATTCATAATTGCCGACTACCCTATCTTTGCAGTCCTCAAAAAGTGAAGTATGAAGTTTTATAACCTGCTTATCAAATACCGCCTGCAACTGGGTATAGCATTGCTGATCATAGGCGGTGTTACAAATTATTTTTCAGGTTTCTGGCCAGCCTTTCCTCTATATTTTGTCGGACTTATTCTTGTACTCGGACATTTTTTCTTTGGCCCACTAAGATTGATCCAGGAGTATCTGGAATCAGGTGACATGGAAGGTGCAGAAAAAGTTCTTAATACAATTAAGTTTCCCGGTCTTCTATATAAACCTATTCGCTCTGCTTACTATACATTAAAAGGTAATGTGGCAATGATGAAACAGGATTATGATGGCGCAGAAAAAATGATGAAGAAAGGATTGGATCTTGGAATGCCGATGAAAGAAGCTGAAGGAGCAAGTTTGTTGCAAATGGGAATGTTGTCGATGCAAAAGAATGATATGAAGCAAGCGGAAAGTTATATCCGCCAGGCATTGCGAAAAGGATTACCCGACAAAGAAAATGAAGCCGCTGCTTATTTACAAATGTGCAGTATCATGATGAACAAAAGAGAGTTTCGTGCAGCCAAAGATTTTTTTAACAGGGCTAAAAAATTAAAACCTACCACAAAACAAATTGTTGATCAGATAAAACAATTGGAAAAATATATAACAAGAATACCGGGTTAGTCTATTATAAAATACTTTCAAAAAGGAAATCGCAAATGATTTCCTTTTTTATGCTTGCCACTAACCAGTAACTTTGGTTCATGTCATTTATCAGGGAAAAATTAGAAAATAAATTTAGGGAAGAGTACGAAAGATTAAATGAAAAGCAACGTTTGGCTGTTGATACAATTGACGGTCCCGTAATGGTAATTGCAGGACCCGGGACAGGTAAAACACAAATATTGGCGAGCCGTGTTGGTAAAATTCTATTGGAAACAGATGCACAACCTGAAAATATTCTTTGTCTGACTTATACGGATGCGGGTGTTGTTGCCATGCGAAAAAGATTATTGCAGTTTATTGGCTCGGATGCGTATAAGGTAAACATTTATACATTTCATGCTTTCTGTAATGATGTGATACAGGAAAATCTTTCT
>DASYQG010000258.1:0-4884 GCA_036005825.1 Chitinophagaceae bacterium
TGTATTTGTCACTGGTGCAGTTGAAGGAGCGGTTTCAGTAGTTGCTGTAGTTTCTTTATCAGAAGCGCCACCTGAACAAGCGGTAAATACAATAGTTACTGCAAGTGCTGAGATCAAAGACTGAAATTGTTTCATTTTTTATTTCATTTTTGGTGATGGGATAAGTTATTATTTACAGCAATATAAGAAACTTTGAAAAACAAATATTAATGGAATTGCTTTTTATAGATCCCGATCCGGAATTTATTTTTTGATACTACCCCCCGTTATTGCTTATTTTTTTTCTTTTCTTCCTTCGCTTTCTTTCTTGCTTCTTTTTTTGCTTCCTTTTTCTCCTGTCGAAATGCTTTCTTGTTTTCCTTTGACATCAACACAGTTTCTTTAAGCCCCGCTAAAAGTGATTTAATTGTAATGTTGACAAATGATTTATGCATGTCCCTTTCGGCTTTAAAACTTACAACACGTGGCGGCAAACCTGGAGCAGGGTTCGCTGATGGTAAAAGTGTATTGGCGCCAAATGCAAGCACATCACTTTTCCACTTTGCTTTTCCTTCAAGTTCGATCTCAAGATCCAGGTCATGATATAAGAATTTCATGGTTCCGATTGAACCTGTACGGTAAACATTCCCTGAAAATGTCATTTCGTCCAGCACTCCTTTGTGAATACTTGCGGGCGTATAAGCCTCCACTAAAGGATTTAAACCGGGTAAATTAAATTTTTCAATTCTTCCATCGAAACTAAATCGAGGCTCGACATAACTGAAACCTAAACTTAAATTGAAGTGAGCTTTATTCTCAATATATGCATTGGCATTTAACATCAGCACATCGTTGGATGAGAGATTCGTAATATTTTTTACGTCCACTGATGCCCGGTTTATATTAGCGGTAGCATAACTGCCATCGGGATTGCGTTCCCTGTTAACCAGGTTAATATTCGTTCCACTTACTTTCTTTATCAGAACTGGTGATGGAATGGCTTTTATAGACTGGCCAAGGTATTCAGGAAATTTATTTGGATCGACTGGTTTTGATTTGTCTTTAAAAATAGAAGCCGATACTTTATCAAGAACCACTTCATTAATAAATATTTTTTTCCTGTATATCAGTGAATCGAAATTCACACCCAACAAGTTCAAAGTACCTACTGTACCTGAGAACTGTGTGTTCTGATATTTGAACCGGGCCTGCATTGTCGCTTCGCTTACATTAGGCTTAAAAGAAACATCACTTAGCTTTATCGATCTATCCTTGTACGAAAGATCGAACGATTGCACCGTAAGCCGAAAGAGGCTGTCGGCCGTTTGAATATCCAGGTCTTTTAAGCCCGTGCTAAAATCTGCAAAATGATAAATTGAGGTGTCAAGGGTCTGTTCAACGCGAAGCGAATCAATATTTATTTTAAAATCCTTAAAACTTATGTGCCTTGACTTCTGTTGCAGATCACCGGTAAATTCTCCCATTGAAAGTCCAAAGTTTCTGTAGGATACAAGGTCTTTGCCTGCTTGCTGATCGATCATAACATCGCTCAGTGAAATACTTAATTTCCGGATATTGAATTCCCTTTCTTTGGCTGAATTTGTAACATGGAACGAGGCATCGATCATGTCAAACTCTTTAAGAAAAAATGACTCAATAGATTTCTTATTACTTTTTTTTGTTTGCACGGCGGTCGTATCCTTAAAGGGGAGAAATATCGGTAGCTTATCTTCGATCTTTAATTCAACTTCCGGCTCTGTTATTTCAATTTTATCAAGGATCAGCTTTTCAGTTTTTATCAATGTCATGATCTCAACATTTTTCAGGATCATTTTCTGGGTTGTGAGTCTGAATGAGCTGTTGATATAAGGATAGTCTTGCAAAGGTTTTTCCCGCGGTTGCAATTTTACATTATATACTTTAACATCACCTGCCAGGAAATTGACACTTAATTTTTCAAATTTTAATTCATAAACATCTGAAGCAATATTTTTATTAAAACTTTTATTCAGCGCATCTGTAAGTATGCGGTTAAGATTATAGTATAAAAAAACAGAACCCGCTATGATAAGGACAAGAATTACTCCAAGGGTCCAGAGGATGATTCTTCTTACCCGATGCCTTTTTTTCTTATTGGTAGTTCCTGTATTCAAAACATTGATTAATGGATGTGATCGTAAGCTCAAAGTTCTTAGGGAGGGACTATAAATATAGTGCAATTATCTCTTTGTCTTTTTTGCTCCTCCTGCATTCCTGATTGCAAAAGATACTTATATGCTGATAGGCTCTTAAATTTTATAATTAATTTATTTTCCATCTGAAAAACCTTTACTAAAAAATATAACTTTAGTCTATTCGGAAACACTCAATGACCATGAATTGACAACTGATTAAATTATGGCAGTACTAAAATCAGACTGGAAACTTTTTGTGGCTGAAGCTATAGGAACTGGTTTACTACTTTTTTTTGGACTCAGCATTGTGATCTTTAATTGGGGAGAAGGATCCGTAATGGCAAGCTTAATTCCATCTGAACCGCCCCGCAGATTATTCACCGGCTTTTTGTTTGGTTTAGTTGGATGCCTGGTAACAATTTCCCCGGTTGGAAAATACAGTGGAGCTCATATTAACCCTGCTGTTACATTAGCGTTTTGGCTTCGGGGAAAAATAAAATTCGATATAATGATCGGATATATTCTTAGCCAGTTGATCGGGGGAGTTATCGGGTGTGTGCCATTATTGGTATGGGGAAAAAAGGGTGAAAGCGTTGAATATGGAATTACTTTACCAGGTGATGCCGGAGTAACATCTGCTTTTTTTGGAGAAATTATTGCAACGGCTTGCCTGATCATTTATTTGTATGTATTTATAGGAAGAAAACAATTAAGAAATTATACTCCCTATGGAATTCCTTTTTTATATGCCATACTTGTCTGGTTAGAAGCTCCATTATCAGGTTGCAGTACTAATCCTGCCAGGAGCTTTGGACCTGCGTTGATAGCTGAAAATTTTTTCGATCATTGGTTGTATTGGATAGCACCTGTGATCGGCGTGGTCATCGTAACATTATTTTTCAGATGGAAGCGAATAAATCGAATTTACAAAATGGAATCTGCCCGTGTAAGTTATCATGATCATGCAACTTCACCGAGTTTGAAAGCCGGTTCATAACATTTAGCTCCTAAGGCTTACAAAACATCCCCAAAAAATAATAAATTATATTCGGGATTAAACTAACTGAACCATTTTATGAATTCCCCTGGACTTTTTGATCTGCATCCGTATGCCCTTCTGCCTCTTGTATTTTTCCTGGTAATCTTTGTTGGCTGGTTAGGATATCGTTTCAAAAAATATCGATTGAAAAAATATCCTGAAATAATGTTGGAAAAAGGAAAAATTCAGGGGGCAGCGCTTGGTATATTATCTCTTTTAATGGGTTTTACGTTTTCTGTTGCCATGGCAAAATTTGAGACACAAAGGCGTGTGATCACACAGGAAGCTGCCTATATCAATACGGCCATATTACGTTGTGATATGTATCCCGATAGTCTTCGTCGCCTGCTTCGTGCAGATTTTAAAGAATATGTAGAAGCAAGGATCGGATACTATGATACCGATAGCGACAAATCTGAGCTGGAACGAAAAAAAGCCGAGCAGATATCTAAAAGGATCTGGGAAAAAGTGGTTTTACAAATGCAGAACAGCGAGAATGTGTTACGCTCAGGCCAAATGATACCTGCAGTAAATAATGTGATCGATGTTGTTATCACAAGAGATGGAGAAAAAATAAGCAAAGTGCCGTTCCTGGTTCTGTGGGTTTTGCTGATTTTTATATTAATAGACGCTTTCGTGTTAGGTGCCGATTTAGTTGATAAAAAAAGCAAAGCCAAAATAGTGATCGTAGTCTATGCACTTGTCATGTCACTTACGCTTAACCTTATCATTGAATTGCATCAGACAAGAACTGGTCTTATCAACCTGGATGCAGTTCAACATCAAATTATAGATCTAAGAGAACTTGTAAAATGATATTTCCTAACCCGCAGAAGACTTATCCCGAATGAGTGGAACGAATCACTTTAATAAGTCTCTTTTTATTTGCATCTTTTTTGTTAACTTTCCCCGGAATCTATTTATCATTTAATTTTACAGACCATGAAAAAGAAATTATCATTTTTAGCAGTTGCGATTTGCTTGCTTGGCATACCGGCTTTTTCACAAAATGATAAGGATACAACTGCGGCATTAGGCTTACCTGGAGACAACCTCGATCTGTATGCTGTCCTGACTTTATTTCAAAAGTCAAAAACGATCGAAGCCTTTGAAAAATCATTAAATGATGAAAAAGAAAAGATCAATAACCTGGATCTGGACCTGGATAAAAAAGTTGATTTTATCAAAGTGGTTACGAAGAAAAAGGATTCGTCTTATACATTTACACTCCAGGTTGATGTTACCAAAAATGAAACACAAGATGTTGCGGTCATCTTATTAGATAAAAAAAACGGGAAGATCAACTTGCAGATGGTTGGTGACGAGGACTTGTACGGTAAAGATTATGTTATTGAGCCAAAAGGAAACTCATCAGTTACTGCCAACCCCGGGTATACGGGCGATAACCCTGTTACTGTGAATGTTCCGGCAACAACCACTGTAGTTGTGCAATCTGCTCCCATTGTACAGTATGTGTATTCGCCCGCTTATGTACCTTACTATCCGCCTTATTATTACGGATATTATCCACCGTGGTTTGGATTTGCAACTGTCATGGCGGTTGGTATCTATCGTAGTAACCATTATTACGGTCATGGTGGTTATTATGGAGGTCATTACCATGGAGGTAATAACAATGTTATCATTAATACGGGGGACAGGAATAATATTAACCATAACAGGAACACATCT
>DASYQG010000259.1:0-5816 GCA_036005825.1 Chitinophagaceae bacterium
AAATCCATTGCCTGCGCCTACCTTTTCATCTTTCAGATAGATCATTTGATGGTCGTTGAGCCAGGTAGTTACTTCATCGCCAACTACTCTAAGCTTTAGTTTGTTCCATTTACCAGTTTTCAAATATTTTTCATGAGTTGAATCAGGTTGTATCAGCCAACCGCGGCCGTAAGATTCATAAATTCCGCCCGTATGATGATCAATTGGTGCTACCTCGCACTGCCAACCACTGATCTTTACTCCGTCAATTGATGAGCGAAAGAATACTCCGCTGTTTCCATTAGCTTCCTGTTTGAATTCAAGTGTTAACTCAAAATTTTTATAGCTCTTATTGGTAGAAAGATATCCATACTGTTTGTCTGGTCCGCTTTCACAGATCAGTTCGCCATTTTCTACATACCATTTTTCGGTTCCATGAATCGTCCAACCAGTAAGATCTTTCCCATTAAATAAAGAAGCTTGTTTCTGGCTATAAATATTTTGCCCAAGAAAAAAGCAAACGAATAGAAAAATGATTTTCATATTGGCATTTTGATGGAAGATAGAAAAATGTTAAGGAAACAAGGACATATTTTTTGTGACATATCTCTTATCTTTCAAGAATGTCGGTATCCATTAATAAAAAAAAGAGAACACATCATTTCCACCGATTACTAGCGAGTTTATTGGTAAAACATAATTATGCCACAACAAAACCAGGATTTTAAGCGAACCATCGGACTATCTACTGCGACAGCTCTTATCATCACTACCATAATAGGCTCAGGTATTTTTATGCGTCCAGCTGAAATGGCAGGCTTGCTGGGATCACCTATTCTAATTTTTGCAGTTTGGATCATCGCGGGTTTTTTTACCATGCTTTCAACAATGGTGTTGGCTGAAATAGCTGCTATGCTTCCTGAAACCGGAGGCACTTATGCTTTCATGCGACACATGTATGGTAATTTCTGGGCATACACTTATGGCTGGGCGGCATTTGCAGTGATCAATTGTGCCGGTTCGGCGGGTATCGCTTTTATCACTGCTCAGTATTTTGAATTTTTTTTTAAGCTTCCACGCTTCTCACCGGAGATCGAGCAGTCTATTATTCTTCACATACCACTGGTTGGCGATCTGCTTCCTTTACATGATTTTGGAGTAAAGATGCTCACTATAGTAATACTCTGCATTTTTACAGTAATAAGTTATCGCAGCACAAAGACCAGCGGACTTTTGATGAATATTTTTTCTGCCGCTAAAGTTGCTGCGATCATTTTATTGGTAGGTGGTTTGTTTGTTTCCGGCAAAGGGTCTTTTTCAAATTTTAGTCAGGCATCTGATATAATAAAACCGGTCGGCTTTGCTCTTGTCACTGCATTGGTTGCGGCCTGTAATGGGGCATTGCAGGCATTTGATGGAGCCAATAATATGCTTTACATGACTGGTGAGATCAAGAATCCAAGCAAAAATATTCCAAAGAGTTTGTTTATAGGAGTATCAGCCTGCATCGTCATTTATCTTATCATCAATGCGGCAATGATCTATGTATTGCCCGTTGATAAGATGGCCGCTTCATCATTGGTGGCTTCAGACGCTGCCACCGTCGCATTCGGTGTTATTGGCGGTGGACTGATCGCATTTCTTATTAGCTTTTCAGTATTGGGTACCACAGCTTCAAATGTATTTGCATCCCCGCGAATGACATTTGCCATGGCACAAGACGGGCAATTTTTCAGGATGGCAGGAAAAGTACATCCTAAGTTTCAAACACCCGGCAATGCATTGCTGGTTCATCTTGGCCTGATGATCATCATGGTACTGAGCGGCTCATTCTTTATACTTGCTGATATGTACATTTTCATTGTCTGGGCATTTAATCTGATGATGATGATCGGTCTTTTTATTCTCCGCAATAAAATGCCGGATAAAGAGAGACCTTACCGTGTTTGGGGTTACCCATGGGTGCCCATCCTCGTGATCTTATTCAATGCATTCTATCTTATCATTACGTTGGTTCATGATATTCAGAATTATATTGAAGGTAAAACAAGGTTGATGAATTCCGTATTCGGGATAGTGGTAACAGCAGCCGGCATTCCTCTTTATTATTATTTCCGCTGGAAGTACAAAAACAAAACAGATACAGACGTCTCAAAGCCAGTATAGGATTTCTCCGTTTCTGGAAAAATAGTACATAAGTTATAGTGTCCTTCATACATCTTTTATTTAAATTAGACTTGCGAACCTGTAATCCGGTCCTATTAATCCCGTTAATCCTGCCGGGGAAATACCGTATCCGCTACGGCAGGTATAATTCGCCACCAGCGAACATTCGGGCTGAACCAGAATCATTCTACCAGAACAAATTAAAACCCCGGCTATATGCCGGGGTTCTTTTTTTATTGATAACGTTTCATGAACCTATTTTTGCCCCAAATCTTTTTATGCGCTACATGATATGGATCGGTTTGTTTGCGGTTGTCCTTTTAGTCGGTTCTTGTTTTTTACCCTGGGTTATTATTACTTCAAAAAATATTATTGTCAGCGGTGTTGATTCCACCGGAACAAATTTTGGTAAACCAGGTTATGCTCATTTTGTATTGAGCTTTTTCTTTATCGTTTTTCATCTTATTCCAAAATTGTGGGCCAAACGAATCAATCTATTGATAGTTGCATTGAATATAGCGTGGGCTATAAGAAACTATTTTGTTATTGCTATGTGCAGGGAAGGAGAATGCCCCGAAAAACAAATAGGATTATGGCTTGTACTGTTTGCATCAGTACTTATGCTTATTGCAGCACTTTTCCCGGATATACAATTGAAAGAAGAAAAGAAAATATAGGCTATCCTTCAAATAATTTAGCCACGCCAAACGCAGCACCAGCTGCAGCAGCACCGATTAGCATTACCCTTAATGCACCCCACCATGGATTGACACCGGTGATCTTACTCTTGAACCATCCAAAAACAAAAAGACATAGAAGCGTTACAATGACAGAAATTTTTAATCCTTCAGTTGGTGAATCAACAAAGAAGTAGGGGCTTAACGGAACGAGACCACCGAATACATAAGAAAGCCCAATGTTCAATGCAGATTTGGTTGCTCTTCTTGGATCTGGTTTTTCTAAACCCAATTCATATTTCATCATAAAATTTACCCAGTGTTTTTTATCCTTTGCAATTTCTTCTGTCGCTTTATCCTGTAATTCCTCACTTAAGCCAATATTTTTAAAGAATTCTTTTGTTTCTTCTATTTCCTTGTGACGAAGATTCTCAACTTCATAATATTCTCTTTTTACTTCGCTGCTGTAATGATCTTGTTCTGTTTTACCAGCAAGATAACCACCAAGTCCCATGGCGATCGAACCAGCAGCTATTTCCGCAATGCCGGCAATAACAATAATATTTGTAGAATCAACAGCACCGCTTAATCCGGCTGCTAGCGCAAATGGAACTGTGAGTCCATCACTCATCCCAATAACCACATCTCTTAAAAGATCACTGCTTTTTAAATGCTCTTCTTTGTGGTCATGATGAAGATGCGTATCCATGTTAGGTTTGGTTTATCATTTGAAGTTATGTTGTTATTTACAATAAAAAAACCGATGTAGGTAACTACACCGGTTGACTAGTCAGGAAAAAATTAATCCAGAGCGGCGAGGCTCTTTCTTATTATATCAACACATTCTATTATTTGTTCTTTTTTGATGATAAGTGGCGGGGCGAGACGAATTTTATCGCCATGTGTTGGTTTTGCAAGTAACCCATTTTCTTTTAGTGCAAGACAAAGTTCCCATGCTGCATCATTATTTCTGTGATCGATAACAATTGCATTCAGCAATCCTTTGCCTCTTATCATAGCAATATGAAGTGAGTCGATCTTTTTTAATTCTTCTCTTAATACTTCACCCATAGCAGCTGCGTTCTCTGTCATCTTTTCATCTTTTAATACTTGTAAAGATGTAATGGCAACATTAGAAGCAAGTGGATTACCTCCATAGGTACTTCCATGTTCACCTTGTTTAATGGTCATCATTATTTCATCATCAGCAAGAACGGCACTGGCAGGCATCATCCCTCCACTCAATGCTTTACCAAGAATTAAAATATCCGGCCGTACATTTTCATGATCACAGGCCAGCATTTTCCCGGTCCTTGCTAAACCAGTTTGAATTTCATCAGCAATAAAAAGGACATTTGCTTCTTCACAAAGCAATTTTGCTTTTGACAAATAACCATTATCGGGAACTAATACCCCCGCTTCCCCTTGTATTGGTTCAACAAGGAAGCCTGCAACATCTTTATCATTCAAAGCTTTTTCCAAAGCATTTATATCATTGTAAGGGATAGAAATAAATCCAGGCATATAAGGCCCGAAATTTTTTCTTGCCAATGGATCATTACTGAAAGAGATAACTGTAGAAGTCCGTCCATGAAAATTTCCTTCACACACAATGATGGTTGCTTTTCCTTCTGCAATTCCTTTTACTTCATAGGCCCATTTGCGACAAAGTTTAATAGCTGTTTCAACTGCTTCTACACCGGTATTCATCGGAAGAACTTTGTCAAATCCAAAAAGGGATGTGATATATTTTTCAAATTCACCAAGCACATTATTATGAAATGCCCTGCTGGTCAATGTAAGTTTTTGCGATTGCTCAATAAACGACTGAACAATTTTCGGATGACAATGTCCCTGATTAACCGCAGAGTAGCCACTGAGAAAATCATAGTAACGATTACCATCAACATCCCAAACATAAACTCCTTCGCCACGTTCAAGCACAACAGGGATAGGATGGTAATTATGTGCACCGTATTTTTCTTCGAGATCTAAATAATATTGTGTCTTTTCTGACATATTAATTGCTGTTTCCATAAAATCTAAAATGATGATAAGAAATACAAAAGAATAAAGGCCTCCCTGTAGGGAGGTAGATACTAACCTAACCTCGGTGATTGAGTAGGTCGAGGTTTTGCTTCAGAAAAAATGATATGAATAAAGACTGTTGGATGATCTGAAATTTGATGCAAGATAATGAAAAACCCGCGGCTCATCAACTGGCTAAATCCAGTAATTGATACATGATAAGTTTTAACTAATCGGAGTGGTTTAACTTGCAGGCTTAAATAAACATAAATTAAAAATGAGCTATACAATTCCGGCTGGCACAAGGATCGGGCATATTCATTTGAAAGTTTCGGACCTGGAAAGGTCACTTAAATTTTATCGTGATTTGTTGGGTTTCGAAGTACAACAGTATTATGGCGATAGCGCTGTTTTTATTTCCGCAGGCGGCTATCATCATCATATCGGGCTGAATACATGGCATAGTAAAAATGGAGGACCGGCTCCAATAAATACAGCAGGACTTTATCATACCGCAATTTTATACCCGACAAGAAAGGACCTCGCTATTGCTTTAAAGAAATTAGTTGAGGCAAACTATCCCTTAACAGGAGCATCAGATCATGGGGTTTCGGAAGCTATTTATTTAAATGATCCGGATAGAAATGGTGTTGAATTATATTGGGATAAACCGAAGGAACAATGGCCAAGGGACGAAAAAGGAAACCTGATAATGATGTCTGATCGCCTTGATCTGAATGAGCTGTTGCGATTAGCTGAATAAAGTCTTTACAAAATAGGTTTCTGGGAATGAAAGTGAGTTAATTTTCTCTTTTCTAAAGATACCATAAACTGCAGAACCGCTACCACTCATAGATGCATAAATTGCACCTTCATCATACAATGCATCTTTTATGCTTTTTATTTCGGGATAGTTTGCAAAAACAGGTTTTTCAAAATCATTTATTAATTCATCTTTCCATGTTG
>DASYQG010000260.1:0-17861 GCA_036005825.1 Chitinophagaceae bacterium
AAAAAAACACTATTATTTATTTCGACAGTGATCGTAACAATGTCATTTATGACAACCAATAAGCAAAAAGACAATACACTTTCTTCAAAAGAAAAAAAAGAAGGATGGAAATTATTGTTTGACGGAACCACGATGAATAATTGGCGTATTTACCAAAACAAGAAAGTAGATGATTGGGATATAAAAAATGGTGAGTTGTATTGCAAAGTTGAGGGTGTTACTAAAAGAGCTGACCTGATCACGAATGATACTTACGAAAACTTTGAATTACAGATCGACTGGAAGATCGCTCCAAAAGAAAACAGTGGTATTATTTATATGGTTACCGAAGACAATGGCGCTACCTATGAATCAGGTCCCGAATATCAACTGATAGATGATGAAGGTTATCCTGAAAAAATAAAGGATGTACAATTAAGCGGTGCCAATTATGACATGAATCCGCCGACAGCAAAAGTGGTAAAGCCTGCGGGAGAGTATAATCATACAAAGATCGTCATCAATAAAGGCCATGTTGAGCATTGGCTCAATGGAACAAAGGTGGTCGATTACCAATTATGGACACCTGAATGGGAACAAACCAAAGCAAAAAGCAAATGGAAGGATGTAAAACCCTATGGCATGTCAAAAGTCGGACATATTGCTTTGCAGGATCATGGCGGTGGCATCTGGTTTAAGAATATCAAGATAAAATCGCTTTGATTATTTCTTAAGCCGGTTCATTTTTTTTCCTTTTTCAATATAATTATCGACAACACCCCTGGTTTCAAGGTCACGAAGAACGGAAATGGTATACCATGGAATTGAACCTTTGAAGGAAGGAGATTCCTTTTTGATATTTTTTACAACATCGTCGGTCAACTCGCCAAAGGTTTTTCCTTTACTTCCTTTCAGGCTTTGTAAAATAGCCGATTTAAAAGGTTCATAGATTGATGAATCTATTTTTACTTCTCTTCTTGTCCTGGGGTTTGTGATCACTGTTTTTTTGGAAATTGCTTTTGCCATTATCTTTTATTTTTAAAGAAATTTTTCATTAATTGACCGCATTCTTCTTTCAGCACCCCATAAACAATTTCTGATTTTTGATGAAAGGGCCAGTTTGTTCCTGTTATCCTTTTATGGCCATTTTTTTCATCATCTGCACCCCATACTATTTTACCGATCTTACTCCAGTACATTGCTCCAGCACACATCAGGCAGGGCTCTACCGTTACATACAAAGTTGCTTCGGGTAAGTATTTACTTCCGAGTAAATTAAAAGCAGATGTCAGGGCGATCATTTCAGCATGAGCGGTAGGATCATTTAATTTTTCAGTCATATTGCTACCACGAGCAATAATTTTTCCATTCAATACCACTACAGCGCCAATTGGTACTTCATCTTCATCATAAGCCTTCTTTGCTTCCTTCAATGCCTGGGTCATATAATACTCATCAGTCATATTATATTAGATAAGGATAATAAATTTAAATAAACCAAGGTTAGCAAGATAGCCTATTGCCGATCTGCGGGGTACTCGATTCTTGCTTTATTTCTTATTCTGTCCAGAATTTCCATTAGTAATAATGTATCTGCATGTGTCAGCACCGGGCTTTCAATTAACCCTTTTTTCAAACATTCATTTACATGTCTTGCTTCATATTGATAACCAAAGCCTCCTTCTTTTTCAACGGCTATAATTTCTTTTGCTCCCGGCAACTGTCTATATAGTTGAATTGTTGCTGATGGCTCATAAAATCTTGTAGTAAGTGTAATGCATCCTTCGGTTCCATTTATCTCTGCTTGTATTGGAAGATTGGTGACAAATGAAGAAAATAATTGCGCCATTGCTCCGCTGCTATATTTAAATAAAACAGCGATCTGTTCGTCAACACCTGTTGACGATGGTTTCATGGTTGCTTCGATATCGTCAGGCTTTCCTAAAACAGACATTGTCATAAAAACATTATAAATACCAATGTCAAGTAATGTGCCTCCGCCAAGTAAAGGATCGAACAATCGTTGCGGAGATTTGTCCGAAGTTTTAAAACCAAAATTCACAAGCACACTTTTTATTTCGCCAAGTGTTTTTTGTTGAAGTAGTTCCTGCAGTTTTTTATAATGAGGTAAAAACTTTGTCCAAAGAGCTTCCATTAAAAAAACTTTTCGCTCCTTAGCTGTTTTGATCATTTCAGTCGCTTGCCTGCTGTTGATGGCAAATGCTTTTTCGCACAAAACTGCTTTATTATGATTTAAGCAAAGCATCGTATGCTCATAATGATGAGAATGAGGGGTAGCAACATAGATCACATCCACTTCATTATTGGCTGCAAGGGCTTCGTAACTGTTATGAAGATGCTTGCACGGAAAATCTTTTGCAAATAGTTCCAGTGTTTCTTTATTGCGGCTTGCAATAGCTGTTAATTCTGCATCAGCTATCAAACGAAGATCGGCTGCAAACTTTCGGGCAATACGTCCACACCCAAGAATGCCCCATTTGATTTTAGAATCTTTCATGGCAGTAAATTAAGGAATGATTGTAAATTACGGGTTATAACTATTTATATGCTCTTAACTTCTTTGCAACAACTGCGAGCTCATTTTAATTCCGGTGTAACAAAAGAGTACAGTTTCAGAAAAGAACAATTAAAAAAGCTTAAGGCATCAATACTAAAACATGAACAAGATCTGTATGACGCTTTGTATGCTGATCTTAAAAAAAGCCCCGAAGAAACATGGGTAACTGAGACCGGGCTCGTGATAAGTGAGTTAAATGCGACTATAAAGAATCTTCATTTGTGGATGCAGCCGGAAAATGTTGAAACCAATTTGTTAAATCTCCCTTCAAGCAGCAGAGTTTTAAAAGAACCGCTTGGTGTTGTATTAATTATTGGCCCTTGGAATTATCCTTTCCAGCTTTTAATAAACCCATTAGTTGGCGCCATTGCCGCTGGTAATTGCGTTGTACTAAAGCCAAGTGAGTTTGCATCAGCAACGGATGTTATCATGAAAAAGATCATTCAAGGCGTGTTTCCTCCTGAATATATTTTATATGTGCATGGTGACGGAGCCACTGTAGTTCCGGAAATGATGAACAATTTTGCGTTTGATCATGTGTTTTACACAGGCAGCACCGTAGTTGGTAAAATAATTTATAAGATGGCTGCGGAAAAATTGGTGCCGGTTACATTGGAGTTAGGCGGTAAAAGTCCCTGCGTTGTTGAAAGTGATGCAAATATCAAAGTTGCTGCACGTCGTATTGGGATTGCAAAGTTCTCGAATGCCGGGCAAATGTGTGTAGCTCCCGATTATGTGCTGGTGCATGAATCAATAAAAGAGAAATTTATTTCGGCAATAACGGATGCGGTAAAAGATTTTTTTAGCAATAATCCTGTCCAAAGCTATAATTACGGAAAGATCATTAATGAAAAGCAGTTTGACCGGATAACAAGTTATTTATCCAATGGTAAGATCGTTTTTGGCGGACGGTCTGATAAGCAAAATTTATTTATCGAACCTACTTTACTTGATAATGTAACCATTGAAGATGCGGTAATGAAAGATGAGATCTTTGGTCCGGTTCTTCCCCTTATTTCATTTAAAACGAAAGAAGAAGTGTTAAAAATAATCGAACAACATCGCAATCCTTTGGCTTTTTATGTTTTTACATCGAGTACCGTAAAAGAAAAGGAATGGCTCAAAAGCGTTGCCTTTGGAGGCGGGTGTGTGAACAATGCAAGCTGGCATCTCACTAATCATCATTTGCCATTTGGCGGCCGTGGTTTCAGTGGCACGGGGAATTATCATGGCAAATACTCATTCGATACCTTCAGTCATAAAAAAGCAGTGATGAAAACGCCAACCTGGTTTGATCCTTCAATTAAGTATCCACCGTTCAAAGGAAAATTGAGATTGTTTAAGTGGGTGATAAGATAGTTTGTGGTTTATAGTTTATGGTTTTTGGTTCCCGGCAATCGTACTACTATAAAACTTTTGTTGCACAGTTTATCCAGAGCGAAGCGAAGGGCACTCTTGTGCTGCATGAATTCTATTCAGCATAAATGACTTTAACTTGCAGCACCCCGATTTTGTCGGAGATACTTCTTGTAATTTTATTCAACAATGAAGAAGGGCAATAAAATGATAAGGTTTCTTAAAAAGCTGTTCATAGCTTTGCTGTTGTTTTTAATTGCATTCAGTGGCTATGTAGCGATTGTAACCCGAAATGTAAAAGATATGACGATAAGACAAAGAGTATTAAAAGCAGTTTATCCCGCTTTTACCTGGCTCGGAAGAGTAACCGGCAGAAAAAATAAAGTATTTTCTAATGAATCACCAACGCCACCGCCACAATCTTTATATAATTTATCAATTGCATTGAATAATGGCGATTCAATTCCATTGTCAAACTACAAAGGAAAAAAATTATTACTGGTAAATACAGCTTCGGATTGTGGCTACACCGATCAATATGATGATCTGCAAAAATTGTATGAAGAAAATAAAGACAAGCTGGTGATCATTGGTTTTCCGGCTAATGATTTTAAAGAACAGGAAAAAGGAAGTGATGAAGACATAGAAAAATTTTGCAGGTTGAATTATGGCGTCACATTTCCATTGGCAAAGAAAAGCTCTGTTATTCCCGGCCCTGATCAGAATCCAATTTTTCAATGGCTGACCGATAAAAATAAAAATGGTTGGACAAACAAAAAGCCGAGCTGGAATTTTTCAAAGTATTTGGTAAATGAAGAAGGAGTGCTGGTTAATTACTTTGATCCTTCTATTTCTCCTACGGGTAAAGAAGTAATTGAAGCCATCAACAAATAATTTTATTTCAGACTTTCTCCCAAAAAAACTTCAATTATGACTTATAACGACTGGATCGGTACAATCGGTGTTGGCCTTGTACTGCTTGCCTACTTTTTAAATACAATGAAGTGGATACCCGAAAATGGTAAATTCTTTTTTATATTAAATGTTATTGGTGGCGCATTGAGTTGCTATGCTGCGGTGCTTATCGATTTTATGCCATTCGTTGTGCTGGAAGCTATTTGGACAGTTGTTTCTATTTATGGATTGATGAAAACAGACAAGTCGGCTATTTAGCGTCTCGACCCTACGCCGAGCATTTCTCATGATAATTCGGCAATTCGATAACCGATCTTTCAAACTCATAACCCGAGTAGCTATTTATTATTTCATTAAGTACCTCATCAATCTCTTCAACCAACCTAAGCGTAACTAATTTATTGCGATATTCTTTTATGTTGGGCATGCCTTTTAAGTAGTTCGCATAATGACGACGCATTTCATTTATACCAACAACCGGATTTTTCCATTGTACAGAACGATATAAATGTTTTCGGATAACATCTATTCTTTGTTGAATAGTTGGTGCTGGTAAATGTTCACCTGTTTTGAAAAAATGTTTTATTTCATTAAATATCCATGGATATCCAATTGCAGCACGACCGATCATTATACCATCGACACCATAGCGGTTTTTATATTCCAATGCTTTTTCAGGTGAATCAATATCGCCGTTCCCAAAGACTGGGATTTGAATCCGTGGATTTTCTTTCACTTTAGCAATTAATGTCCAATCGGCTTCACCTTTATACAGCTGTGCCCTTGTTCTTCCATGAATTGAAATAGCTTTTATGCCAACATCCTGTAATCGTTCTGCAACTTCTTCAATATTCTTACTATTATCATCCCAACCCAATCTTGTTTTAATTGTAACAGGCAATGAAGTTGATCTTACAACCGCTTCAGTTAGTTTTACCATCAGGTCAACATCTCTTAATACACCAGCGCCGGCCCCCTTGCTTACAACTTTTTTTACAGGGCATCCAAAATTTATATCAACAAGATCAGGATTTACAGCCTCGCAAATTTTTGCACTCAAAGCCATTGCTTCTTCATCACCACCGAAAATTTGAATGCCGAATGGACGTTCTTCTTCACTGAAATCGAGTTTCATTTTGCTTTTCATAGCATCTCTTATCAAACCTTCGCTTGATATAAATTCACTGAACATAAGGTCAGCACCATTATCCTTACACACAGCACGGAATGGCGGATCACTTACATCCTCCATTGGCGCAAGTAAAAGCGGAAAATCGGGTAATTGTATGTTTCCTATTTTGACCATTGCTCTTTAGGGTAATAATTCGTTATTAATTAATTTGCTGATTACATTTGCCTGCCCGATATTCGACCGGAACCTGCAAATTTACTCCCGTTTATTATCGGGACAAAAACATAATCTATGTCCCATCCTGCTTTAAAAAGATTCACCTATTTTGGTCAGCTTGGAATTTTAGGCGGTTTAATTGGCGGCGGTTTGATTTTAGCAGTACTTGTAAGCTTTATTCCTTTTCTTACTAACCCAGAGTTGAGAGGTTTATTGGGGAGCAGCCCGGACAAGATAACAGAAAAATTATTAGTGCCTGAAAACGCTAATATATTAAGGGTCGTTCAGCTATTAAGCACTTTCTGTTTGTTCTTTCTACCAACAGTATTATATGCAAAAATTTGCCATAAAAGAGCATTTATGCATCTTGGTTATGCAAAACCAATCAGCTTTCTACAGATCGTTGTAGCCATTTCAATCATGCTGGCTTGTGTACCACTATCAGGCCTGTTATCACAACTTTTCGAAATGCTTCCTTTCCCTGATGCCTGGATGCAAAAATTCAAACAGGCCGAGGAAGATTATGCAAAACAAATTAATGTCATCGGTCGCATGGATAATTTCGGTGACTACCTGGTTTCACTTTTTATGCTGGCTATTTTACCAGGACTTTTCGAAGAAACACTTTTTCGTGGCGGCTTACAAAATCTTTTGACGAGATGGTTTAAGCTGCCGCTACTGGCCATAATTGTGACATCAATCATTTTCAGTGCCGTTCATTTTTCTTACTTAGGTTTTATAAGCAGGGTAGCGTTGGGTTTTGTTCTTGGCTGGATGTATTATCGCACTGGTAACCTTTGGCCAAGTATCATTGGTCATGCTATTTTCAATGGGACTGCCATTACAGTATTATATGTAATGAAACTAAATAACCCCAAAATCGATGTAAATACAGCAGATCCTCAACTTCCTATCTGGATTGGGGTGCTTGGTCTTGTAGTTACTATTCTTTTATTATATGCATTCGAATGGGTAAGCAAATATCAGGTGAATGAACCTGGTAAAGAATTGGTGATGCAAGATGAAATGAATAATCCTTTCGCCACATAAACAATCATAACTTTCCTTCATGGCCTTTAACTGGAAAACATTTAAAACAAGAGCCTTAACAGCAATAATTTTTGCAGCAGTAATGTTGATCGGACTCCTATGGAATCAATGGAGTTTTTTAATTCTTATTTCCATTATCCATATTGGTTGCTGGCGGGAATATTTTAAACTTTTGGAAAATATCCATAAAACAACCTATCATTGGCTTACCCGGTTCGGTCTTATAGTTTTTGGATTTGCTATCATATTTAGATTTTGCGGGAATCAATTCCAAATAGACGATTATCGTTTGCAGGAAAAACTAACAATACCTGTTTCTATCGTTGGCGTTGTCATGCTGGTTTTAGGGATTTTTGCCACAAAAAAAATTGACCTCAAAGCTTTCGTATCTGCAGCATTGGGGTTACTTTATATTTCTGCGAGCTGGGCTATGATGGTAGGTCTCTATTTTTCCGAAGTAATTGAATCTACCATGAACCACCCGGTTCCTGATATTGTTAATAATGTTATTTACGATATTTCTAAACCATGGCTTTTGCCATTAATAATAGTTTGCAGTATTTGGATCAATGATACTATGGCTTATATAGTCGGGTCATTGATCGGTAAAAGGCAGCTCTCAAAAATTTCACCGAAGAAAACATGGGAAGGTACTATTGGAGGAATAATACTCGCCACTATTATAACCGGCCTGATCTTCTCAAATATCAATGCAGATATTGTTAGATCGGAGTTTCATTTTGAGTTTTCAACAAGACCTTTGTATATAATTGCAGCTATCGCTGCCATCTTCGGCACTTTCGGCGATCTTCTCGAATCAAAACTCAAAAGAATGGCAGGAGTAAAAGACAGTGGCAACCTTATGCCCGGACACGGTGGTTTTTTAGATCGATTTGATTCTTTGTTATTGGCAATACCTGCTGTCTGGGTGTATGTTTATTATTTTTTATGATCGATCTTTATCTTCCCGGCACTCACTATTCACCACCCTCCATTTTCATATATTTGCCCTATGACAATTCATAAGGAAGGATATAGTAGCATTGCATGGGCAACCATTTTATTCGGTGTGATCAATATTGTTTCATTTTATTTTATCAGTTATTCTTCCCCGGCATTAAGCTGGATCATTTTTATTGGCACCTTGGGTTTGTTAATTTTCCTTATCTCTTTTTTCCGCATTCCTAAAAGAAAATTAACCGTACAGGATAATGCCATTGTTGCACCTGCTGATGGTAAGGTGGTGGCAATTGAAGAAGTAGAGGCGGATGAATATTTTACTGATCGTCGCATACAGGTTTCAATATTTATGAGCCCGTTGAATGTGCATGTAAACCGTAATCCTGTAAGTGGTGATGTTCTTTACAGCGAATATCACAAAGGAAAATACCTTGTTGCATGGCATCCAAAATCTTCCACAGAAAATGAACGTCATACTGTTGTCTACAGATCAAACGGGAAAGAATTACTAATTAAACAGATCGCCGGTGCATTGGCAAAGCGTATTGTAAATTATTTACAGCCAGGCCAGCAAGTAAAGCAAACCGAGGAAATGGGGTTTATCAAATTTGGTTCGAGGGTTGATATTTTATTACCATTGAGTGCCAAAGTACAATTGAAGATCGGGGAAATGGCAAAAGGCGGGGTGACTGTTGTAGCGACCTGGTAGTTTCTTTTTATATAACTTTCACTACCGATCAATAATTCAAATCGTTGTTTATGAAAATATTTTCCTTGACATCATTGTTCATGATGTTCGCCGCATCTTTATTTAGCCAGCAACTTTCAAGTTCACAAATAGATACTTTGGTAGAACGATCTATGAAGGCTTTTGATGTACCGGGTATTGCCGTTGCAGTAATTAAGGACGGAAAAGTGATCCATTCAAAAGGTTATGGTGTTCGTTCTTTAAATACAAAACAAAAAGTTGATGAAAATACCTTGTTTGGAATTGCCTCCAACAGCAAAGCTTTTACATCAGCTGCGTTGGGAATTTTGATCGATGAGGGGAAACTGAAATGGGATGATAAGGTTAGAGATTATATTCCTGAGTTTAAATTATACAATCCATACGTTACAGAGGAGTTTACTATTCGTGATCTGCTTACACACAGAAGCGGTATGGGGCTTGGCGCAGGCGATCTGATGTTCTTTCCGGATTCATCAGATTTTACACTAAAAGATATTCTTTATAATCTTCGTTTTTTAAAACCAGTGTCTGGCTTTCGTACCAGGTACGATTATGATAACAATCTCTACATTGTTGCGGGCGAAGTTATAGCAAGGGTAAGCGGAAAAAGCTGGGATGATTTTGTAGAAGAAAGGATTTTGAAACCATTAGGAATGACTCATTCTGCCTGTTCATTTGATCGGTTAAAAGATAAATCAAATGTGATCGACGGACATGCATCAGTGGAAGGTAAAGTGCAGGTAATTGCAAGAAGCACTTTAAAAGTTGGTCATTCTGCCGGAGGTATTAATTCGTGTATTTCAGATCTGAGCAAGTGGGTACTGTTGCAATTATCACATGGTAAGTATGGCGATAACCTAAGCAAAAAATTATTTTCAGATGATGTGCATGAAGAAATGTGGACACCCCAAACGATCATCCCGGTTCGCAATCCGGGTCCGTACAACACGCATTTCTCAGCTTATGGATTGGGCTTTGGGATCAGCGATGTGAAAGGATACAAACAATTAAGTCATACCGGCGGACTCGAAGGAATGGTAACACAGATCACAATGTTACCTGAACTAAACCTTGGCATTATTGTACTTACTAACCAACAGGAAGGTGGAGCATTTTCATCAATTACAAACCAGATCAAGGATAGTTATTTTGGTATAACAGGCACGGATAGAGTAACTCAATATTCAAATGGAAGAAAACAGTCATTAGCAACTGCAAATAAGATCACCGATTCTATTTGGAAAGATATAGCAAATGCTCAAAAAGAAAATGCCGGTAAAACTGATCTTAAGATTTACACAGGCACTTACCGTGACCAATGGTTTGGTGATGTTATCATCTCAGTAAAAAATGGTAAGCTTTGGTTTGATTCTAAACGATCACCAAAACTTACGGGAGAAATGTTTGCGTACAAAGGGAACAGTTTTGTGGTAAAATGGAGAGACAGGAGCATGGATGCTGACGCTTTTGTAATTTTTTCCCTGGATATGGAGGGTAAGGGAGCCGGGATAACAATGCGACCAATTTCGCCGCTAACAGATTTTAGCTATGATTTTCAAGACCTGGATTTACGTCGTGTTCAATGAAAATAACCAGTTCAAGAGAAATGGGTGTTTAAAATATTTTTTCCAGCTCTTTCAATGATCTTACAACATAAGTTGGTTTAATATCGATTGGGATATTTAAATGATTAATGAATACCTGGTCGAGGCCAGCATTCATAGCGCCGATGATATCTACTTCAATGCTATCTCCCAACATAATGCTTTCTGATGGGCTGGCACCGGTTTTTTCAAAAGCATAATCAAATATCTCTTTATTGGGTTTAAGACTACTACTTCCTTCCGAGGTTATTACTTCTTTAAAATATTTACCAAGTCCCGAATATTTCAATTTGCTATGTTGTGTTTTTTCAAAACCATTCGTGATCAAATGAAGCTCATACTTTTTACTAGTTAAATATTCCAATATTTCAGTGGCATAGGGAAAAAGAATGGTTCGGGTTGGTAAAAGATCAAGAAACTGAATGCTCAATTGTTTTGCCAATGCTTCGTCGGCAATTTTAAAATCAAGCAATGCCAGCCACATTCTTTTTACTCTTAGTTCTTCCTGTTTTATATATCCATTTCTATAACGTTCCCACAATTTGTCATTATGAGCCAGGTAATTTTTATGAAACAGGTCAAAATCATGTATACCTCTCTGCTCCAACTGCAAATTTTTATAAAGTTCAAGTAATGTTACTCTTGCATTTGCCTCAAAATCCCAAAGAGTATGGTCGAGATCGAAAAAGAGGTGTTTGTATTTCATTTCGGATTGCCAATTGTAGATTTGCAAAGAAACCAGAAATATTTAATAGTCAATAATCAATTTAAATGAAGGTTCTTATAACAGGCGCATCAAGAGGAATTGGAAAGGCAGTGGCAGAAATTTTCGCGGCCAATGGTCATGATCTTTTTTTAAGTAGCCGAAGTGAAGTGGCTTTGTATAAAGCAATGGAAGAATTGCAAAACAACTACCCTTCTGTTTCAATAAAAGCAAAAGCATTTGATCTAACCGATAAACAACAGGCAAAGGAATTGGGGAATTGGTGTTTGAAATATACGATTCCAGACATCATTATTAACAACGCTGGTTTATTTGAGCCGGGAAGTGTTTACAATGAACCAGAAGGTGTGTTAGAAAGCCAACTTGCCATTAATGTCAGCAGCGCCTATCATTTGACTAGAACATTATTGCCTCAAATGATGAAGCGCAGATCGGGTCACATCTTCAATCTTTGCTCAATTGCTTCACTTGATGCTTATGATAATGGAGGGGCGTATAGCATCAGCAAATTTGCTATGTATGGTTTCAGCAAAAACCTTCGTGAAGAAATGAAATCTTATAATATCAAAGTCACATCAGTTCATCCCGGAGCAGTTCTTACTGACTCTTGGGCTGGGTATGATAATTCTTCGAAACGAATCATGGAAGCGGATGACATCGCCAAAATGATCTATGCTTGTACACAACTTTCAGCAGCTGCTTGTGTGGAAGATATTGTGATAAGACCGCAGTTGGGTGATCTATGATCTATTCACTGTATTTATACCCAACACCACGAACCGAATGAAAGTATTTAGGATTGCGACTATCCTCTTCAAAATATTTACGGAAGTTAAGAATAAAGTTATCGATCGTCCTGGTAGTGGGATAAACATTATAGCCCCAAACAACCTGCAATATTTTTTCTCTGGGAACTACTTCATTTTTATTTTCAATGAGTAATTTCAAAAGCATTCCCTCTTTTTTGCTTAGCTGAATTTTTTCACCGCGGGAAGTCGTTGCTTCCTGTGCTTTAAAATCGATAGTATTATTTCCAAACGTATAAGTATTGCCGATCGTTTCTTTATCTAGTATTTTTTTATTCTTTTCAATAAGTTTCTGCACCCTCAACAATAATTCCTCCAGGTTAAATGGCTTGGTCATATAATCATCGGCACCTTTCTTAAGTCCAAGTACTTTATCTGCGCTGCTGTTTTTAGCACTTAGAATAAGTATCGGCACTTCATTATTTGCCAGTCGAATGGTTTCGGTAACATTTATGCCATCCATTTCTGGCAGCATGACATCAAGTATGATAAGATCAAAATATTCTCCCTGCACTGATTTTATAGCGGCGCTGCCATCATACGCTGAAGAAACCTCGTATCCTTCTAATTCGAGATTCAACTTCAAAGCATCATGAAGATTCTCTTCATCTTCTACCAGTAATATTGACGCTTTTGTATTTTCCTTGCTCATGATTATTTATGAAAATGGATGGCGAAATTAGTGCCGGAGGGAATATTGTTTGTCACCGAAATGTCGGCATTATGATCTCCGGCGATCTTGCTGCAAAGATAAAGTCCCAATCCGGTGCCCTGAGTTTTTCGGGTAGATTCATTACCGGTCCGGTAAAATTTCTCAAATATTTTGGTTTTCTCTGTATCTGCGACACCGATGCCTTCATCAATTATATTCATGATAACTTCATTGCCGGCTTTATTGAGTTTGCAGATGATCGGTTTTTCTTTGGGAGAATATTTAACGGCATTTTCAATTAGGTTGCTGATTAACAATTGAAGTAAAAGAGGATCACCAGCGATCTCGATTTCGGGTTCAATGTCCTCGATAAAAGTTCTTTCCGGGTACCGTGTTTTAGCGTCTCTAATGCAATCTTTAAACAGCGATGAGAAATCAAGGTCTTCTTTTGAAAACACATAACCGCCGCCTTCCAGCTGTGATGAAACGAGGATATTATTTATTAATGTATCAAGCCTTGATGTTTCCTGCAAGGTCATTCGTATCAGCTTTTTTTGCTTCTCGGCATCAAGCTGGTACTTCTGCAATGTCTCGAGATTAAGCATAGCAACAGAAATGGGAGTTTTTAATTCATGCGTGATCGCCATCATAAAATTCTGTTGCTGGGACTGCACTTTGAATTGTTTATGAACTGAACGGTAAACAAAAAAGGCACCAATGAGTATTAAGATGAGAAAAGTAACACCTTCGGCAATGTATTTTTCAGTATTTCTTTTTGAATCGTTATCAATCTTATAAAGCTGCCGGGCAAAGTTTTGAGGATCAAGGGTGGCCTTTTGCGAATTCAATTCTATGTATCGGAGATCAGTTAAATCCTGGTTCTGTTTTTCCAGCGAAATAAACCACCATACTAACGCCGCGACGATGTATAAAAGCAATAACCAGTAAACAATGGTGATAAATCTAAATCTTTTTCCTGCTGACCTCGGCATAAAGAAAGTTATTTAGCTTTTTCGATCCTGATGCCAACATTCAACACTTCTTTTAATGGATTTTCCCGCATAATATTTTCGAGTACCAGCCTGTATTGACCAGCCTTCAATGGTATTTTCCCTGTCAGCTCTCTTCTTTGTTCATAAATATCATCCATGCCGGTTCCAAGCCAACCTTTTTCATTGGTAGCCAGTTGCAATTCATAAGGCGCTTTATGTAAAGTATCGCCGGGTGGTTGGGAATAGAGATTTATCCAGATATTATTATAATTATATTTCTCGGTATGTCTTATTACAAAAAAAACCTGGTAAAGAGTGGTTGTATCAGTAATGGTAAAATTGAATTCAGGCTTATAATCACCTTTCCATTCATGATTCGGTAAAGAAACAGTTTTTTCGTACAGATCAACGGTGGTACAGGAAGTAAGGATACAGCAAGACAGGAGTGCGATGAACAATCTTCTCAATTGAACGTTAAGCATAGAACATTGAATATTGAATATTTTCAAAAGCCTTTTCATCTTGCAAAACTAACTAGAGAACATTTAATATTTGCTCTTTTGCTTTTTCCAGTTCATCTTTCATCATCACTACACATTTTTGAATAGAGGAGTCATATGCTTTGGCGCCGGTTGTATTTATTTCCCTGCCAATTTCCTGTAAAATAAATGACAACTTCTTTCCTTTTGATTCTTCCGCTTCGTCGAGAACGACTTTGAAATAATCACAATGGTTTCTTAAACGTACCATCTCTTCACTTATGTCGATCTTTTCAATGTAATAAATGAGTTCCTGCTCCAGTCTGTTTTTGTCATAGTTTTCTTTGCCAGCAAATTCTTCCATCAGCTTGGTTATATCGTCTCTAATGATCTGTTTGCGCTGAGGTTCGAGCTTTTGTACTTCTTCTAATTGTGCAAGTATATTGTGGACACGGAAGAGCAGATCTTTTTCCAGCGATTTCCCTTCATCATCACGATGAATATTCAGGTCGTCAATAGCTAACATTATTACTTTTTGAAATGCTTTCCATTCTTCATCAGTTAGTGTTTCGCTGGTTGGGGTTATTACTTCGGGTAATTTTACCAGTGTGCTTAATATATTCGAGGGGTCGAGATTCAATTCCTTTGACAGATCGGCCAATGGTTGGAAGTAAGCTTTTGCCAACTCAATATTAATAGTAACAGGTTTTGCATTGCCTGTTTCTTTTAAACTAATTGTACAATCAACACTGCCACGTCCAAGTTTTGAAGAAAGAATACGCCGGATATCAAATTCAAATGGTTTTAAAAAAGCCGGAAGCTTTAGTTGCAGTTCAAATTGTTTGCCATTGAGAGATTTTATGTCAACAAGGAATGTTTTACCACCAACAGATTTTTCAGCTCTTCCAAAGCCGGTCATCGATTTCAGCATGTAATTTTTTTTGGGTGAAGTAAAGATATTGGAAAAAATTGAGCGATGATGAGTTAATAAAATGAATAGATAGTAGTGATCTCTCAATAGAAACGGATGATAAATTCATTTATGATGATCAGGAAGCTCTCTAAAAAACATCTCCCCCGAAGATTCGGGGGAGAAATATGTGGATGGGTTAGTAAGTACCGGGAAATAAATTTCCCTTCACAATATTAATAACATTTTTTTCTAACTAAAAAATTTTTTTAATATTTTTTATTAACATTTCAATTTTACTTGTGGATAATAGAACAAATAATGAATAAATGAAGTATAAAATGAAATTAATCGCTTCTTCTTTTCTTTTTTCCTCATCAGTTGTATTTATAAAATCATTTCATCAGGATTTTAAAAATATTCTAAACCTTAAATTCATTTGATAATTATCAATCATATTGTGCATTACAAAGCTGTTTACCTTTGAACAAACTCTAACATTATGCGACTGGATAAACCGGTTTCGGTAAAATGGATAACTGATTTCATTGCAGCAGAGATCCTCGGGAATAGTGATGCATCTGCTACTGGTATCAATGAAATTCATAAAGTGGAAAAAGGGGATATCGTTTTTGTAGATCACCCGAAGTATTATGATACGTGCATTAATTCTGCTGCTACGATCATTATCATCAACAAGAAAACAGATGTTCCTGATGGAAAAACGTTGCTTATTGTCAGCGATCCATTCGAAGCATACTTAAAATTGGTAAATCATTTTCGTCCGTTTATTCCTTCATCAAAAAATATCAGTGATTCTGCTTCAATTGGCAAAAACACGGTTATCATGCCAAATTCTTTTATTGGCAATCATGTAACTATCGGAAGTGATTGTATTATTCATCCGAACGTCTGCATTTTAGATCATTGTGTGATAGGCAACAATGTTATTATACAGGCAGGTTCAGTTATTGGCAGCGATGCTTTTTATTATAATAAGAAAACAAACCGCGATATCCATTATAAAAAAATGAATAGTTGCGGTAGGGTTGTACTTGAAGATTTTGTTGAGATCGGAGCTAACTGCACAATTGATCGGGGAGTTAGCGGCGATACAATGATCGGCGCTGGAACCAAGATCGATAACCTTGTACATATTGGGCACGATACAGAAGTTGGTAAAAATTGTCTGTTTGCGGGACAGGTTGGTATTGCTGGTGCTACAAAAATTGAAGACGACGTAATTCTTTGGGGGCAGGTTGGAGTAAGTAAAACACTAACGATCGGCAAAGGAGCAACTGTATATGCTCAAAGCGGTGTTCCTTCTTCACTTGAAGGAGGCAAAGTTTATTTTGGAGCACCTGCAGAAGATGCAAGAGAAAAGATGAAAGAACTCGTCTGGATAAAACGCATTCCACAGCTTTGGGAAAAAGTTATGGGAAAAAGAATTGAAGGTTAAAGACTTAAAGTTGAAAGTTCTGCAAGTATTCCGTGCTTACATTCTTATGATTTTCCCAATAGTAACATTCAACTAGTTGTCAGGGATATAATCGTTCGGTACCTGGTCAGCAATATTTTTCCAACTCCAATAACCAAAATTTATCCAATCTTTTTGATCGTAATAATAACCGTTTTGCTTAATGGTTATAACATCAAGCATGTCTATATAAGATATCTGCACACCGACATTCATCGGTAATTTGTATTTTTTCAGATATTCATTCTCGGGAATCCTCTTTGTATACGTTATACTGATCCGTTTGGGGAAATAAATATCGATCTCGCTTACACTATCTGCCGGTGTATACCATGTTGTGTCATACGGGTTCGTGATCTTATTGAACTTTTTATCATCCTTATCATCAAGCAAATCAATTATAAAACCACTTTGCGTTAATGAGCTATCATAATAACTATGCATAAAATGCAGCCGGCTGCCGAGATAAGCTTTTTGCCTGTTCTTTTTCCAAAGTTTTATACTGTCGTCGCTTGAAGTCCTTTCTTCATAAAAACTCAAACCCCGGTAACTGCATATATCTGTTTTGTACATAAAAAGAAATGAATCGAGATTGTAGCGAAGATTATATCCCAGCGCATTGTTGAAAATAATCAATGGAGAATCTGCCAGTACTTTTAATTTTTCTGATTTTCTGAAATAATAAAACTTTAGTACCTGGGGATTCACCAAAACGCACTGTGAAGAAAAAGGAGTAGTGCCGATGAAATTTTCAAGAAAGAACTTACCATATTTTGTCCATCCATCTTTTACCTCGTTACTGCTGCGTATCACTACTTCTTCAATACTTTTTTCTTCTTTTACCATTTCAATTTCCAGCTCATTGGTTTTCATTTCGGGACTAATGCGTATCATTCTTGATCTGTAACCTGTATAAGTGATCACAAGGTCGTAACCACCTTCTTTCAAGCTCAGGTGAAAAGTTCCTTCTTTATTTGTTGCTGTGCCCTGGGTAGTATTCTGACAAAAAACAGAAGCAAAAGCCAATGGCTCTTTTGATGCAGAGTCGATCACCTTTCCGGAAACGGTAAAATTTGTTTGGCTGAATCCAAAACCAAAAGAAAAACTCAAAAGGGTAAACAGGAGTATTTTTTTCATAGAATAAACTATTGCCAATAAAGATAATGCAGTTATGGTTTTAGTTGCATATTGTTTACCGCATCTGCGTAGTTTTTGCAGGCTTTTGTGATGCAGGGCTCCAAGGGCATAAAGGAAAATCCCGGCAATGCTTTTAGTATTTTATCGTTTTGCCAGTAAGTTCT
>DASYQG010000261.1:0-2185 GCA_036005825.1 Chitinophagaceae bacterium
AAAGTATAGTCCATTAACTATAATATATTCGCCGCCAAGTTTTAGTTTTGAATTCCCGGTGACCAATACCTTTCCTGGGGATTGCGATCTAAAAACTATAGGCAGTTTTTCTGTGCCAACACAATTCAGTTTAATTGTTACGTTTTTCCATTCACCATTTTGTAAAATAATTGTATCACCGGGTTTAGCATTTTTATTAGCTTTATCCAGTTCTTCAATGTTTTTTACAGTAATGACATTTGCATAATTCAGCAAACAGGGAAAAAGAAAAAAGCTCAATATCAGCAATCGGGTCATAAATTTTATTTGATACGGTTATTTTTTGATGTTAAGCGTTGTGAAGATTCCCGGATAATTAATTTAGTTTTTAATACTTCATCCACGTCACTCATGTCCTTATCCTGGTGAACGGTCTCAATAAAAAGTTTGGCTGCGAGTTTTCCCAATTCAAAACAAGGCTGTTCGACACTGGAAATCTGTGGAGTTACCAGGCTGGTAATAGGTTCATTGTTGAAACCCACGAGTCCGATATCGTAAGGCATTGTCAATCCTTTTTCTTTGATCGCCAGCATTGCGCCGATAGCCATTCGATCGCTGATCGTAAATATTGCATCCGGTCTTTTTTTCATTGCCAGCAATTCTTTTGTGGCGATGTAAGCATAATGCTGATCAAAGTCACAATAGATAATCAGGTTCTCATCAGCCGGCATTTTATTTTTCTTTAATGCTTTAAGATATCCATTCAATCGTTGATTGCTTATGTCAAGATTTTTGGGCCCTGCCAGTATAGCTATTCGTTTATACCCTTGTTGTATCAAATGATCTGTTCCCTGCCAACCACCAGCTTCGTTATCGATCCTTACTCCAGGTGCTTTTAAAAAGGGAGTAACACGGTCGAATACCACCATGGGCATTTTTTTATCCTGTATTTTTTTCAAATGATCAAAAACTTTGGTTTCACTTGAAACAGAAATGATAAAGCCATCTACCAGGCTATCAAGTAATCGTTTTGTATTTACGATCTCTCTTCCAAAAGATTCATTACTCTGGCAAACCATAACCGTATAACCTGCTTCAAGCGCCACTTCATCAATACCCTTTACCATTGTTGATAAAACATAGTCGAGATTAGGAACAATGACACCTATGGTATGTGTTTGCTTTCTTTTTAAACTTAACGCTAACAGGTTGGGTTGATAATTTAATTCTTCTGCCAATGATTGTACCGTTCTTCTTGTGTCGGGGCTTACATCATGAGCATTCCGTAGTGCACGGGAAACTGTAGAGATCGAAACATTCAGTTTCCTTGCAATGTCTTTTATTGTTGCGGGTCTTTCCATTTTTTAGTTTGGTAAAGCTAAAGGAAACTTTGTTTCGGAAATTCCGGTAGTGTTACCGGGAGCGTTATCGGTTAAAAATATTAGAGAACGTGTAATGATGTTATTCTTTAGATAGATAATGTTCAACATCTATGATCATATTTTAGAAATATTACAGGCACTCTTCCTCTCCACCGTTAAAAATCAGCTCAATATAACAACCAGAACTCGCTGCATGAAACTTTACTGCCTGTTATTAAGGGCACAAGCCGAAGCCATGCTTCGGCTTTCTTATTTATTGTTGTAGAACTAATGAGTGCCGCTTAGATAAACGTCAGGATAGAAAAATCATAAGGTCACTTAATATTTAATCTTTCCGAATCACTTTTGACACGAACTTCTATTTTTATAGGGGCGCCATTTTCACCAGAAAATTTTCCGTCGAATTTAATTTCATTCCTTCCAGTAGTCAGTAAAGGCAAAGACTTATGCAGCTCAATAGTTTGAATTAATTGCCATTGATTATTAAAAAGCTTTATTGTCTTACCATCACAATATAAGATCTGCTTTTGCTTAAGATGAACCGGGAGATTCAAGACATCCTGCTGATTGATGGCGATACTCAGATCATCAAAACTAACATCCGCATCACTTTCTTTATTTGCCGGCATCGTAATAATAAATGAAAGAGGCTGTGCTTTTGAAGGGTTATTGAATTCATATGTCGAAAAAGTTGGTTCGCCCGGCTGCTTTATTTTTTGTTCATGGACATAATATGCATTATGAACAGGAGATAATAAATATTCTCCGCTGTTACCATGTTCTAAATGAAATTCATTTTTAGTATCACACATTTTTTGTTTCTG
>DASYQG010000262.1:0-9430 GCA_036005825.1 Chitinophagaceae bacterium
AAGGTTGGTTACTATGATAGTGTTTTATTTCACCGGGTAATAAAGAATTTTATGATCCAGGGCGGAGATCCGAACAGTAAAAGTGCCACTGCTGGTCAGCCATTAGGAGATGGCGGTCCAGGTTATACTATCCCGGCAGAATTCAGAAAAACACTGTTTCATAAGAAAGGAGTGATTGCTGCTGCAAGAACTGGTGATAATATAAATCCAACAAAAGCAAGCAGCGGCAGCCAATTTTATATAGTGCAGGGAAAAGTCTTTACCGATGCAGGTCTTGATTCGGTAGAAACATTCAGATTAAATGGAAGAAAAATTCCTGCTGAACAAAGACAAGTTTATAAAACAATTGGTGGCACACCACATCTTGATCAAGGTTATACAGTTTATGGAGAAGTGGTAAAGGGGTTAGATGTAATAGATAAAATTGCAGCCGTTCAAACAAGTAAGGCTCAGGATCGGGATCGACCATTACAGGATGTCCGGATCATTAAGGCGAAATTGATCAAAAGAAAACGCAGATAATTTCTCACAGATGACACGGGTTTTCCAGAATAAATTTCTGTGTGAATTTGTGAAATCAATGAAAAATAAAAGATGAATAGTGAGCAGGAAGATGAACGGAGCGTCGCAACGGAAGCTTAATAAAAGCACAAAAGCTGGCATCCAACTACACTAAAGTTTCGGTGGACAAGTCAAAAAATACTTTATTTACATTTTATACTTATTCGGCCTGATTTCATAATCTTTGCAACTCAAATTTTTAACTATGAATTTCCCCTCAAATCTTCGTTATACAAAAGATCATGAATGGATAAAGCTGGATGGCAATGTGGCAACGATTGGCATCACTGATTATGCGCAAAGAGAATTGGGCGATATTGTATATGTGGAAGTGGAAACAGTTGGAAAGTCATTAAAAGCAGGTGATATATTTGGAACTGTAGAAGCAGTAAAAACAGTGTCCGATCTTTTTTTACCGGTCGATGGAACGATCACCGAGCTGAATGCCGCCCTGGCAAACTCTCCCGAATCAGTTAATAGTGACCCCTACGGGGACGGTTGGATGATAAAAATGACAGTGAATAACCCAGCCGACGTGGAAGCCTTAATGGATGCTGCCTCATATGACGCCCAGGTGGCTTAAATCCGACGGAAAATATATTTCGTAAATGGAAGTATCCCCTTGATCAGGGATGCTTTTTTTGTTTATCTTTTGACCAGCTTGGAACCGAAAACAACATACAGCGAGCAAAAACTCGTTGTTTTGCTGAATCAGCAAGACAATGATGCATTCAATTACCTGTATGATCATTATTCAGGGGCTCTTTTCACAATCATTAACCAAATCGTTCCGGATAAAGACACAGCAAGTGATGTGCTGCAGGAAGTGTTTGTCAATATCTGGAAAAAGATAAACTCCTATGATGCAGCGAAGGGCCGGTTATTTACCTGGATGCTGAATATTGCACGCAATGCTGCGATCGATAAAGTAAGATCAAAAGGATACAGGGATAATCAACGAAACCAACCGATGGCAGAGAGTGAAAGTAGTGGAATGGCAATGAGTACAAATCCATCGGTAAATGATGTGGGACTGAAAAAAGTTTTAACGACGTTGAATGAAGAGTACCGAAGGCTGATAGATCTTTCCTATTTCCAGGGATTTACTCATGAAGAAATAGCAAAGATGATGGGCATACCGCTGGGAACTGTGAAAACTAGAATAAGAACAGCAATTAGTCAATTAAGAACAATGATCCGATAAAGCAGTGAATATAAAAGAATACATATCAAGTGGAGTTGTTGAAAGCTATGTGCTTGGACTGTTGACGGCACAGGAGAGGTTTGAATTTGAGCAATATTGTGAGGCCTATCCTGAATTGAAAGCAGCAAGGAATGCTTTTGAATTGGCTATTGAAAAACAAGCCATGGAAAATGCAGTGAAGCCACCAGTCAGTGTTAAGGAAAAAGTTGTATCTGCTATTCAGCAAAAACCTTCATCAAACACCTCTAAAATAATCCGTATGGAACCAACAACCCGCAGATCATCTGGCTTGCGTTGGATGGCTGCAGCTTCAATTATTCTATTTGTGGTAGCAGGTTATTTTGCATATACATTTTACAATCAAACCAAAGAGCTGAAAAATTCTAACAGTGAACTTGAGGCCAAGGTCAACAGAACTGACAGCATCTTAAACAAAATGCTCGAAGAGCAAAGGATCATGAGCGACCCTAATGTTGCTGTCGTAAACCTCGTAGGCACTACTCCTGCAAAAGCTACTGCAAACATTTACTGGGATTCAACTTCTGCAGATGTTTATCTTGTTGTAAAGAATATGCCTAAGCTTCCTTCAGATAAACAATACCAGCTTTGGTCCATAATTAACGGGCCGGGAGGACGATTACAACCTAATAGCCTGGGACTTTTTGATCTAGGCGATAATAAGAAGGTTATGCTTAAGATGAGCAACGTAAAAAAAGCTGACGCTTTTGCCATCACTATTGAAACCCGCGGCAATACCGGCGGACCAAATCTTGAACAATTACAATCAATGGGTAAGACCCGGCTTCAGTAAGTTATCACCATATTAAATCCCAATTATAGATTTTCTCGTAGTTAGAGTTAAGCTTTAACCGTGAATCCTTAAGATTTGGTTCTATAGTTGGTTAATGACAGGGGCCCTTTTTGGGGCTCCTTTTTTTATTTATATTCGGAAAAAATCCGCATTGAAAAAAAATGTCTCAACGATTGTCTTTGCTATCATTTGGCTTTTGATCATAACTATTCTGCTTTGCATTCCGGGAACAGCGCTTCCAAAAATTAAATGGGACAGTAAAATATGGCTTGATAAATGGATCCATGTTTTTCTATTCATGGTGCTGGTTATTCTATGGAGCAAAGCATATGCTGGTAAAAAAAATATTCAGAATAATACCCGAAAGATCTTCTTTCAAATAATGATACTGGGGTTTTTTTATGGTATACTGATGGAACTGGTGCAGAAATATTTTATTCCTTACCGCTCATTTGATCTCATAGATATGATTGCAGATGCTGCTGGTTGTGTTGTAGGATATTTTATTTCCATCAAACGATTTGTAAAAAACAGAATAAAGAATTTTGAAGGCGAGAATTAGTTTTAAATTCTAACAAAATAAAAATAACATGTGTAAAAATCGGGCTATTTATTAGTCTTAAAAATCAGGCAGGTATATAAAAAATAGACCCCTGTAGAAACAGGGGTCGCAACCAAAACTAACTGCTTATGAGAAAATTGACTGCTTTATTTGTGAAGAACTTTTATCTATAACGCAAATTTACTGCCAATATTTTGATGCTCGTTGTTAATGAACTATTAAAGGTCTTTTCCTCGTATTACCACTTTTCACACCGGGAAAATCTGCTAAGAATAACTTCAATTTTTTGCCATTTTCCCAAATCAAAGAACCTTTATTTTAAAACGACAATTGGCGGCTTTTATTTTATTCCAATTCAATGCGATTTGTAACCCTTTACACAATAAATCTGACGTTACTCTGACAAAAATCACTTTAATTATTTCCTTGCGACTGCCACAATAATATGACGCCAAAAAAAGGCGTTCCTGTTAAAGAAACGCCAAAGAAATTGACTTAGTTTTTTAATTAAAACTGCCTTTCTTTCTTTTTATCAAGGATTCCTGCACCATCGCCAGAAACCATTTTAGTAAGGTCCTGCAAATCAGTATCGCCATCTCCATCCTGGTCTAATCCGGCACCTTTAAATTTATTGAGCAAATCCTGCATATTAAATCCCGAGGTAGAGCCGCCGCTCAGGTTACTAAAAACTCCCTGTATATCAAAACTGCTGTCATTCGGATCATTTGTTTTCTGCACCATGTTTTGCATCACATTTGGAACTAACTTATTTGCAATGCCACTTGCAGCACTTTGATCCAGCCCAAATTTTTTCATCAGGTTTTCAATAACTCCACCAGAAATATTATTGGTGACAGCACTATTTGAAATACTTTGATTGCCGCTAAACATTTTTAAAATATCCTGTGCACCGCCACTAAAAAGCATATTTTGTAGTCCTCCGGCAATTGAACTGAAAGTTTCATTTATGGCCTCATCATCTTTCATTTGGAATTACAGGGTTGTTGATGATCGCATCACCTGCAGATTGTTGTACGAGGTTGGTCAATTGATCAAGCTTGGATTAATGATTTTAGTTACTTAAGGTAATTCATTTACGCGAAGTTCAATCTCTATAAAAGTTTTAGATCAATTTTGCTTGGCAAGCTTTTCGGAATTTTCAGCAAACTGAAGTGCCTCAATAAATTCATTTATATCACCATTCATAACTGCGGGTAAATTGTATGATGTAAGATTAATGCGATGATCCGTAACCCTGCCTTGCGGGTAATTATAAGTTCTGATCTTGGCGCTGCGGTCTCCTGTGCTTACAAGGCTTTTTCTATGCCGTGAAATCTCTTCTTCCTGTTTTCTCACTTGTTCTTCATAAAGTCTTGTTCTCAGCATGCCCATTGCTTTTTCCCGGTTGCCCAGCTGGCTTCTTTCTGTTTGGCAAACAACAACGGTACCAGTAGGGATATGCGTCAGCATCACTTTTGTTTCTACTTTGTTTACATTCTGACCACCGGCGCCACCGCTTCGGGCTGTTTCCATTTTTACATCCGCTGGGTTTAATTCAAAATCTACTTCTTCAGCTTCGGGCATCACTGCCACAGTTGCTGCCGATGTATGCACCCTTCCTGAGCCTTCCGTATCCGGTACCCGCTGCACACGATGCACACCGCTTTCAAATTTCAATGTACCATACACATCTTCACCAATAACTTCCAGTTGCACTTCTTTATAACCACCTACTGTTCCTTCACTCTCACTCAATATCGCCGTTTTCCATCCACGGCGTTCGCAATAACGTATATACATACGCAACAGATCGCCTGCAAATAAACTTGCCTCGTCACCGCCTGTGCCTGCGCGGATCTCTATGATCGCATTCTTTTCATCCTGCGGATCTTTTGGGATCAGCATTTGTCTTATAGAAGATTCCATCTTTTCTTTCTTTTCATCTAGTGCCGGTAATTCTTCTTTTGCAAGCTCTCTCAGTTCTTCATCGGTCCCATTCAGCGCCTCTTTATACATCGTCAGATCATCAAGTACTTTTTTATATTCGTCGTATGCGATCACAATTTTTTCAAGACTGCGATATTCCTTACTCGTTTCAGCAAACCGTTTATTATTGCCAACGATCTCCGGGTTGGTAAGTGCTACGCCTAACTGGTCAAATCTTGCTTTTATGGCTTCTAACCTGTCTAACATTTGAAAGTTTTATTTTTATGTTTCCGGCTGAGGTACTTCTACTCAACTTTCGTTGCGTCGCACTCCTCAGCTGCAACAATTCTATTCATCATTTAAGGGCAGCAAAGTTAAAAGAATTCAACGCATGGCATACAGAAAGTTCAAAGCAGATCAGTTGTTTGATGGTCATCATCTTCATGGCAACGATAAAGTTTTAATAACTGATGATTCAGGTAAAGTTGAAGGCGTAGTTCCTTTCTCAGAAGCAGGTGATAATATTGAAACCTTCAGTGGCATTCTTACACCCGGTTTGATCAATTGCCATTGTCATCTTGAACTAAGTCATTTAAAAAATGTAATACCTCCGCACACAGGTTTGATCGAGTTTTTATGTTCCGTTGTTACCAAAAGAGATTTTCCTCGTGAGGCCATTGACAAGGAAATAATAAAAGCTGAAAAAGAAATGTATAATAACGGTATTGTAGCAGTTGGTGATATTGGAAACACTGCCGATACGGCAGAAGTAAAAAGCAAAAGTAAGATCCGCTGGCAAAATTTTGTCGAGGTGCTTGGCTTCACAGATGAAAAGGCAGATGAGAATATCAACTATTATAAACAAGTGGCAAACACACTTGAGCAAAAGCTTCAAACCTCAAACCTCAAACATCGAACATCACTAGTGCCTCATGCTCCATATAGCATTTCACCTAAAACTTTTAAACTGATCAATGAACTAACAAAAAACCAGGTTATTTCAATACACAACCAAGAACATCCTGCAGAAGATGTTTTATACAAAACAGGTGGTGGTGAATATTTGAGATTGTTTAAAATATTTGGTATAAATGAATCTCCATTCCCTGTTACTGGATTAAGTAGTATACGTTCTGCGTTACCTTATTTTAATAACGGTCAAACCATTTTTCTTATTCATAACACATTTATGCCGGAAGAAGATGTTGTGTTTGCACAAGAATATGCTGACGCTAATGGAATAAAACTTATTTGGTGTCTTTGTGTAAACGCAAATCTTTATATCGAAAACAAAGTTCCGCCAATTGAAATGCTGATGAAACATAATTGCCCGCTTGTTCTGGGAACAGATAGTTATAGCAGTAACTGGCAATTAAGCATTGCAAAAGAAATACAAGCAATCAGAAATAATTTTCCATCATTATCGGTTGAAACAATTCTACAATGGGCCACACGCAACGGTGCTAAAGCGCTGCAATGGAATAGAGAGTTGGGAAGTTTTGAAAAAGGTAAAACACCAGGAATAATTTTACTTGATTTAAATTTTGACCAGTCAATCCGAATAATCTAATGAAGTCTTTTAAAATAATATCAACAGCATGGGGATTGGCAATTTTCTCAATGCTATTAATTGTATTTCTAGGTATAATTATTACTATTAACATCCTGCCAGAAAAATCAAATTTTTCTATAGTCGCTACCATTATTATACTAGCGGCAGGTTTCTATTTACAACGGTTTATTTCAAGAGCAGAAATTGAGGTGACTTTATTTAAAGAATTTATTGCCATCAAATATTTAAAGCAATATATATTTCATAAAGACCCTGATCGAAAAATTTTTTTTAATGAAATCAAAAGTTACAAATACCAGGAAGATAGAAATTTTGATTTATTCCGACTTACACTTGCCGACGGTACTGAAATAGATTTCTGGCATTTTACTTTCACAAAGGATGATTTTGAAGGTTTGGTTTCCACATTTCCGAATTATATTAATCACCACAATAAATTTATCGAAACCGCTCCTTCTACTAAGCAATTAAAGCATTCCACAAAAATTGAAAGAGAAAAAACTATTTATGAAAGGGCATCATCGCCATTTATTGTCATAATGGCAATCATATCGATTGTTTTAATTTCAATATTAATGATTTTCAAAAAAGATAGTGTGACAAATCCTTTTATGGGCTTATCCGCAATAACTGGTGCTTTATTTTATGTTACAGCCTATTTTAAATATAGAAAAAAGAAAAAATAACATTTAGTTATCTAACGTCTTATTGTAGTCTTATGAAAATAATCACATGGAATTGTAATATGGCTTTCAGAAAAAAAGCCGGTTTGGTTCTTGCGCACAAGCCCGATATCGCCATAATACCCGAATGCGAACATCCTGATAAATTAAAATTTGAACCTGGCGTTCCAGCACCTAATGATATATTTTGGTTTGGCAGCAATCAAAATAAGGGTCTTGGTATATTTTCCTATAGTAACTATAAATTTCAACTAAGCGATCTTCATAACCCCGGTTTTCGCATTATTCTACCTCTAATTGCAAAAAATAAAAAACAAGAATTTACACTTTTGGCCATCTGGGCAAATAACCCACAGGATAAAGGCTATCAGTATGTCGGGCAGGTCTGGAAGGCAATAAATTTTTATTCTGGTCTACTAAAGAATAAAAAAACAATGCTTGTTGGTGATTTTAATAGCAACACGATCTGGGATAAACCACGCAGAGAAGGGAATCATTCAACCGTTGTAGATCTTTTAGAAAAGAAAGGAATTCATAGCACTTATCATAAATTCTTCAGCCAGGACCAGGGAAAAGAGAAACATAATACTTTGTTCATGTACCGACACGAAAACAAGTCATATCATATCGATTATTGTTTTGCATCAAATGATTTCATTAAAAAATTATCTCATGTGGAAGTTGGTAAGCATACGGATTGGTGTAAACACAGCGATCATGCACCGCTTATAGTAACCTTCAATATTTAGCCCAACACGTCCCGCAGCACGGGCAAAGTTTTCATCGTTCCAAATTCCTGTATATGCAATGCATAATAAATTTCATAGGCCATTAACAATTGCCGGCGAAAATCATGATTGAGTTTTATTTGTTCTAATTCTTCCGGTTGCATAATTTTCAATAGTTCACTTGTTACTTCTGCTTGCATGCCTTCTAAAAAATGAAAATGATCAGGTCGTTCGGGTACAAATGTTCCCTCCTGCAGATCAAGTACTGAATTTTCAGTTGAATAATGATCACTTATTCTGAAACCAAAGAATACCGGTAGGTGTAAGGCAAAGTACAAAGGAAAGTTTGCCATTACTGCATCTTTGCTTTCATCTAGATGAATAAAAGCATCTTCGCAAAATTCAAACAGTTCAGGATTAGCTTCAGGTTGTTTTAAACATTTTGTAAGCAATTCGATCATGAACAAAGCCACAGCGTTTTTTGGCACGTCAGAAAAAATATGCTGGTACAAATAAGACCATTTGAATTCTTTGATACGATTCAAATGTTTTAATTCATTATGATAAACCACCAGGTCAAGGATAGCCGTTGGCTGAAAAAGATTTGCTTTGCCGCTTCCTTTTTTTGTAGAGGTTCTTACTCCATTTACCAAATAAGATTGCAAGCCGAACAACTCGGTAAACATAGTGACAATCAAACTCGTTTCACCATATTTTACAGTTCGTAAAACGATCCCTTTAGTTTTATGTAACTGGGCAGACATTTATTTACTGATAAAAACAATTTTCGTTGCGAGAGTTTCTTTTCTTCCATCATCACTTATTAAAACAAGGTAAACTCCACTTGAAATTCTTCTTCCCTTATAATCCTTTCCATCCCAAACAGCTTGGCCGCCCAATGCTCTTGTTTGATAAACCAATCTTCCATCCATCTCAGTAATTTTTACAATTGCATTGTTTACCAAACCACGGATCGCAATAGTGCCACCATATCCCGGCGGCACAGGATTCGGAAAAACCAATACATTACTATTCGTTTCACCACCTTCTGTTGCTGTACTTCTGAAAGAACAAATACCATTTGCTGTTGCAAAAAATATTTCTCCTGTTTTTCCATCGATCGCAATTCGTTTTACATCGTTACTTAATAATGGACTATTTGTTTCAGTAAAACGATAGATCACTTTATCTCCTTCGGCACTAACGAGCCACGCACCGTTCTTTGTTGCCACCCATTTTCTATCCGCGCCATCAACAGCAAGGCTTCTTATTTCTTCCCCTTTGAAAAGATATTGATTAAACCCTCCTTGTGTTACAACAGGCCACACTGCATCACAGCCCTGTGATGAAAAAACATTTTGCGGGCATTGAACAACAGCAAT
>DASYQG010000263.1:0-4822 GCA_036005825.1 Chitinophagaceae bacterium
AAATTTGAAGAAAGGAGAAGAGTTGGTTTTAAAATAACAGGATAAATTTTGTGAGAATTCAAGAGTAAGCAAAACCGATCATTGATGAATTATTAAAAGGTGAATAGAATTGTTGTCGTACAAGAGTGCCCTTCGCTTCGCCTGGGTAAACTGTGCAACGAAAGCTAAATAGAATTACTTATGCTGGTAACAAAAAAATATTTTCTTTCATTAATGCTTTACGGATTATTATCCGTGGTTGTTGCTTATGGACAAAAGCCAATTGATGTTGCTGAAAGTTCTATAAAGGTTGGTATAAAAGCTGAAGAAGAAGTTTATTTTGGTTTTGCAGAAGGAGATCAGCTAATATTTAGTTTTGAAGAAGCAACGGGGAAAGAAATGAAAGAGATCGAGATCATTGAGATGCCATCCGCGTCGAGATTCATGGAGTACAAAACAAGTAAAATAGAAAACAAAACAATTAATGTTACTAGAACAGGCATCTTTAAATTCAGGTTTGCAAATTCTGCGATCCTGCCGAGGGTTTGCAAATACAAGATACAACGGATACCTGCCAGCCCGGCAACACAGAACTTTAATACAACAGTGTATTTTGACGAGTATAATGATACCACTTATGCCAACGAAGTAGAAACTTTTATTGACAGATCCGATACTGTTATCAATAATTTCCAGGACAGGACAATAAAAGTGAACCCGCTGACAGCACCCGGTAGCAGCAAAGTAGCATTCAATTTTGTGTTACCGGAAAATACTGTATCATGGAGTTATTATGTATGTGCCGATAAAGGAGGGCAACAAGTTTACCAGGACGCAAGTAGATCGCTTGCTGCCAATTCGCCTTCTGTTTTTGAAAAATTTCCTAAGTACGGTCCATTAGCTGCGGTGGCACTGGATGCGCCTTCTTATCTTACGAAACTTGATACCGGCCAGCATATAAATTTCTGGGTCGTGGAAGAAGATAACGCCGAACTGTTCAAGAATGGAGAACAATTTCGCTTTGTTAAAAAAGGAAAAGGAATTAATGAGTTTTCGCGGATGGAACCCGGCGATAGGGCTTATTATTTCTGCTTGCATAATGATTATAAGGACATCCCTGTTACAGTTATGGTGAAGATCACCGCCATAATTATAAATGAAAAATTTTCATCAGAACAGGTTCGGAAAATGCATGTGACAACAAAAAAAGGAATGCATTTAAAGAATTGAAGCAAGAACCGGATAAAGTATTATTTTAAAAGATTTCAATTCACCATTCAAAATTTAAAATTCAAAATAAATGAATACAAAGACAATTTCAGAATCACAAGAAGTAATACAGGATAGTCTTGATTATACTTTGTTTTCCTGGAGCAAACAGAAAGGAATTTCACCAATTGCTGTTAAGTATGGTGAAGGCGTTTATTTATATGATTACGATGGCAAACGTTATATTGATTTTTCTTCAGGATTGATGAATGTGAATATTGGTCACGGCAATCAACGGGTGACTGAAGCTGTAATGAAGCAAATGCAGGAAGTAAGTTATGTAACGCCGAGCTGTGTAACAAAAATTCGCGGCGAACTGGGGAAGAAAATAGCTTCTATCACTCCAAAAGGTTTGACCAAAACATTGTTTACTGTTTGTGGCGCCTCAGCAATTGAAAATGCAATTAAGCTGGCAAGATTATACACCGGTCGTCATAAAATTTTATGTCGTTACCAATCTTTTCATGGGGGATCGTATGGTTCTATGTCAGCAGGTGGTGATCCACGGAAACTTGCTGCTGATTCACAACAGTCACCAAACTTTGTTCATTTCGATTTACCAATAGCTTATCGTTGGGAATATGGTGAAGAGAATTTATTGAAAGAGTCAATAAAGAATTTGGAAAGAGTGATGGCATTCGAGGGGCCACAGAATATCGCTGCTATTCTGTTGGAAGGTGAATCAGGCTCATCCGGTTGTTTGAAATATCCTGTTGGTTATTTGAAGAAAGTTCGTGAACTCTGTGATAAACATGGAATATTATTTATTGCAGATGAAGTAATGAGTGGTTGGGGCCGAACAGGTAAATGGTTTGGATTCGAAAATCATGGAATTGTGCCTGATATGATAGCAACAGCAAAAGGAATTACTTCGGGCTATTTGCCGTTGGGCGCATTAATTGTTTCTGATAAAATTGCAGAGCGATATGACGATAATATCTTGTGGTTGGGACTTACTTATTCAGCTCACCCGGTAAGTTTAGCAGCGAGTCTTGAAGTGTTGAAAATATATGAAGATGAAAACATGATCGAAAATGCAGCAGCCATGGGAAAATATATGGATGGGAAAATGGAAGAGCTGAAAAAGAATCATCCGTCCATTGGAGATTGGAGAAACACAGGTTTGCTCGGATGTATTGAATTAGTGAAGAACAGAACAACAAGGGAACCAATGGCACCATTCAATGCAAAGCCTGATGAAATGGCGATCATGAATAAAGTAGCTGCGAGATTGAAAGAACTCGGCATGTACACATTTGTAAGATGGAATTATATTTTTGTTGCGCCACCTCTTTGCATCAATAAAGAACAGATCGATGAAGGGTTGACAATGATTAGTGATGCGATTTCGATTGCTGATGGGTATGTTCAATAATTAACGTTTATTAGAACTCCGTAGGAGTTTAATATTTATAGAAAAGAATTAAAGAAGCATAACGACTCCGTAGGAGTCGAACCCAAATAACAATGCCAAATACATATACCCAATTATATATTCAATTTGTATTTGCTGTCAAGCATCGTGAAAGTCTTATTAAAAAAGAATGGGAGGATGATTTGTATAAATATGTTACGGGTATAGTTCAGAATAGCAAAAGCAAGATGCTTGCTATAGGTGGAACGTCCGATCACATACACATTTTTATTGGGTATAAACCAACGATAGCAATTCCGGATATTGTAAAAGATATAAAGTTGGCAAGCGGCTCCTGGATAAATGATAACAAATTAACCTCACATAGATTTAATTGGCAAGAAGGTTATGGAGCTTTTTCGTATAGGCTCCGTGACGTTGACGAAATATGCAGGTATATCCAAAACCAGGAAGAGCATCATCGGAAAACAACTTTCAAGGAAGAATATATTGGCCTGTTGAATGATTTCGCTTTAGAATACGAGGAGAAATATTTGTTTGATTTTTTTAACGATTTGCATTCAACTCCTACGGAGTTGGAGAGAACATCATAATTATTTTTCTACAAATATTTGTCTCCTACGGAGACATGAAAAATATGCAGAACGAAAACCGGATGAATAATTCTTCGCTCATTAACGACGACCTTGCACCCATTCCACAAGAAAAAAGGAAATGGGGAACATGGAACTATGCCGCACTGTGGATAAGCATGAGTTTATGCATTCCAACTTATATGCTTGCAAGTTCATTGATCGGCGGAGGTATGAACTGGTGGCAGGCTATCCTGACAATTTTTTTAGGTAACACGATCGTTTTAATTCCAATGATATTGAATGGTCATGCAGGAGCAAAGTATGGAATACCTTTTCCTGTTTTTGCGAGAGCAAGCTTTGGAACAAAAGGTGCAAACATTCCAGCCATGCTTCGTGCAATAGTAGCCTGTGGTTGGTTTGGTATACAAACATGGATCGGCGGTGCATCTATATATTATATAATAAGAGCATGGAATCCCGGAATGCCCGAGATAGACGGTAGCGCATTATTTCCGCAGCCAATACCAATGATCTGTTTTCTTGCGTTCTGGTTACTAAATATGTTTATTGTTTACCTTGGAGTAGAAAGCATAAGAAAACTTTTAGTTTTCAAAGCGATCTTTCTTCCTGTTGCTGCATTAGCATTATTATTTTGGGCCATCAGTGCAGCAAATGGATTAGGGCCAATATTACAACAACCATCAAAACTTCAGGGAGCATCGTTTTGGAATTATTTTTTCCCTGCATTAACAGGTATGGTTGGTTTCTGGGCTACACTCTCATTGAACATTCCAGATTTTACACGATATGCAAAAAGTCAGAAAGCACAGATAAGCGGGCAGGCGATTGGTTTACCATCATCAATGACCTTGTTTTCATTTATAGGAGTGGTGGTTACATCGGCCACTGTGATTGTATACGGAAGTACAATCTGGGATCCCATACAACTTGCAGGAAGATTTGAAAATAAATTAATGGTAACTTTTGCCATGCTTGCAGTTGCTATTTCAACATTAGCCACAAATATTGCAGCGAATATTGTAAGTCCTGCAAATGATTTTTCTAATCTTGCTCCTAAGAAAATTAATTTCAGAATTGGCGGATTTATAACCGGGATAATTGGTATTGCCATTTTTCCCTGGAAACTGATCGCGGACCCTACAGGCTACATTTTTAACTGGCTCATCGCTTATTCGAGTTTGCTTGGCCCTGTTGGGGGGATCATGATTGCTGATTATTATTTTATCCGCAGGCAAAATTTAAATGTAAATGAACTGTACGTGCCTGATGGCCAGTATAGTTTTGGAAACGGGTTTAATAAATATGCGATCATAGCTTTGTTGTTTGGGATATTACCTAATGTGCCCGGCTTCTTGTTACAGGTTAAATTAGTTTCATCAACTGCATTTCCTGAATGGATATCTAATTTGTATCATTATGCATGGTTTGTAGGATTTATTGTAAGCGGGGTTATTTATTGGTCATTAATGCAGAAATTTAGAGTTCAGAGTTTTGAGCTAAAGGTTGCTCCGGAAAAATCTTAACTATAAACTCTAAACCATAAACTCTAAACTATTATTATGTCGCTGTTGATTAAAAACGGAAGGATCATTACTGCTGATGC
>DASYQG010000264.1:0-2666 GCA_036005825.1 Chitinophagaceae bacterium
ACTAGTGGCAAAACATAATTTACCTCCTTATCAAAATCCAGACGGAACTTATCCTGTACCAAACGCAAACAATCCATTAGCTTATCCGCAATTTCCATTTGCTAATCCCCCTTATGCATCGAGAGCTTATGCTTATGTGGCAGCAGCACAATATGATGCATTGGTTGCAGCATGGTATTATAAAAAATTATACAATCGTCCTGCTCCTTACGTCACCGATGCAACAGTGAATGCATTGATACCAAAATCTGATCTTCCATCTTATCCTTCGGAAGATGCAGTTGTTGCAGGTGTTGTTGGCGAAATGATGAAATTGCTTTTTCCTGGTGACCAGGATTTTATTCAGCAAAAAATAGAAGAACATAAAAAAGCAAGACTGATCGCAGGTGCCAATGTTCGTAGCGATCTTGATGCAGGCGAAGCATTGGGCAAAGCAGTTGCACAAAAATTTATTACAAGAGCAAGAGGTGATAGAGCCGGCACTGCAGGTGGTAGCCTTGCTATCCAATCTCAATTTGAACAGGATTGTATTGCACGAGGCGAGATACCATGGTATAGCCAGGAAAATCCAAAAAGACCGGGTATGCTAATGTTATTTGGAAGAGTAAAAACATGGTTGTTTGATTCACTAACAATGGTAACAACAATTCGTCCGCCAGCTCCGCCATCAACTTCATCACAAAAATTCAAAGATGAATTGGAAGAAATTCGTCACTTCAGTACAAGCATTACAGCAGAGCAACGAGCTATCGCTCATTTTTGGGCTGATGGGATCAGCACACCCACACCACCAGGTCATTGGAACCAGATAGCCTCTGAGGATTTTGTAAAACAGAATTTCAGTGAAGTAAGATGGGCAAGAAATATGGCGCTATTGAATATGGCAATGATGGACGCAGCTATTGTATGCTGGGATGCTAAATACGTTTATTTCAATCCACGTCCGCCACAAATGAATAACACGATAAAAACTGTAACAGGTTTGCCAAACTTTCCATCTTATACATCAGGGCACTCAACATTCAGTGCAGCTGCTGCAACAATATTGGGTCATATTATTCCGTCAAACGCAACCAAATACACTGACATGGCAAGAGAGGCATCATTATCAAGAATGTATGCTGCCATTCATTATCGTAGCGATTGTGAAAAAGGATTGGAAAGTGGGAATAAGGTAGGGGGATATGCCATTGCCAGGGCTATTACGGATGGAGCAGAATAAACTAAGGATTTTGTATAGAACTTAATATAAGCATATAAAACCTCTTCGTTTCTACGCAGGGGTTTATTTTTAATTTTACAGACTATTTTTCATTATTTGTTTTTAATATTTAATCAACTAATGATTATGCCTTATATCACTCTCGAACAACATTTACCTGGTATTACCGGTTTATTGGAATACAGAAAAGATACCGGAGCTCCTATTCGCGAATTAACTCAAATATTACTGCGCGGCCCTTCCACTTTAACCGAAGGTGAAAGAGAATTGATTGCAACAATTGTATCGCACCGTAATCAATGTACTTTCTGTGTTACTGCGCATACTGCAGTAGCAAATATTTTACTGGAAGAGGAAAACACATCGGCCAGGATAAAAGAGGATATAGCCACTGCACCGGTAAGTGACAAAATGAAAACCTTATTAACTATCGCGGCACAGGTGCAGGAGAGTGGTAAAAGCGTAACGGCTGAATCAATACAAAAAGCAAAAGATGCCGGCGCTACAGATATAGAAATTCATGATACAGTTTTAATAGCGGCATTGTTTTGCTTCTACAATCGCTACGTAGATGGACTTTCCACTGTTACGCCTGCTGATCCTGCATTTTATAAAGGGCTTGGACAACGATTAAAAGATCATGGCTATAATCGTTTACCACAAGGATATGATCATTTAAAAAAAAGTACTCAATAAAAATTGACATATACAACTATATGAAAAAAATATTTTGGGTTGGTCTGATTGGCTTACTTCTATTTGAAATAGCAAATGTCTATTTTATCATGCCAATGCCTGGCAGCCAGCAAATGAACAGTATCGATCTTGCTTACTTTCTTTATAAATGGCGCTGGATATTTAGAGGTTTGTTTGCTGCAATGATCTTCCTCGGTTTATTCAAAACACAATGGAAAAGAAAATGGTTATTATTTTTTCCAATTGCTATCGTTGCTGCTGTTATTTATATGGCAAATTTTGTAATGGCTGCCGATGCCATGTTTAAACAACCCAAACAATTGTTACTTGTAAGTGCTGGATCTAATAAAGTTGATCCAGACAGGTTAGTGCTTGGTGTTTCAATTAATGGCGAAGCCAAAGCTTACCCGATCCAGTTTTTAGGTTATCATCATCAAATACAAGATACCGTCGGTGGCAAACCTATCATGGTAACTTATTGTACCGTTTGCAGAACAGGCAGAGTATTCGAGCCAATAGTCAATGGTAAAAAAGAAAAGTTCAGACTCGTGGGCATGGATCATTTTAATGCTATGCTGGAAGATGCCACCACAAAAAGCTGGTGGCGCCAGGTAACAGGTGAAGCAATTGCTGGAAAATTAAAAGGACAACAATTACCAGAAGTTTATAGCACACAAACATCGTTGGCAGATTGGTTACAGCTAAATCCCAGGTCACTGATCATGCAAGCCGATGTAAATTTTATTAA
>DASYQG010000265.1:0-3838 GCA_036005825.1 Chitinophagaceae bacterium
AAAACCGGTATTGGTCCGCTGAAAGACTTGCTGAATTTCCTGACACAGGAAAGCAAGACCAGCGATGTAATGAAAAAACAACTGATCCGTGAACTTCGCAACAATCTGAATATTTTCAGCAATGGCTTTAAAAATGAAGTGTCGGCAGATGTTATTATTGATCTGCTTTCGAACGATGCTATTAAAGATGGCATAAAAAATAATTTCAAGTTCAGGAAGTTAAAACCCGGCCGGATTGAACCTTATCATATTTATGATGAACGTAACCGGCGTTACCAGGGATGGGAAGCAGAAAAGCTAATGGATAAAATAGATGAAAAGATAGAAGAGCTAAAGAATATTAAAAAGATGAATAAAGGAACAGTAGAAAATGTCAAGAATAATATTTCATTGATGATGAGCAATCTTTATTACCGAATGAAATTAATGGCTGATTTTATACGCTCTGATTTTAAATAAGTTTGCTAACTTTATAACAAGGCAGTTCTGATTAGGGACTGCTTTATTATTTTATGTATAGGAATATTGTAACTGGAATATTATTAATAATAAATCTGACAGTTTTTAGCCAGAAGAAATATGTATGCGAGTATTCCGACACGACAACAACAATTCTACCTGATTCAATATTTGCACAGATGTTAACATCATCCCGTCCTGATATTGAAATACCGCCGGAGGTAATGCAGCAATTTCTTTCACAGATGAAAGTGAAACCCATCTTCGCATCTCAGCAACGCATAGTGAAAGCTGCCAATGGCAAAACTATAATCAGTATTGAACAAGGCACAAGAAGTGGAAATCTTACTATGGAAACTTTTGACAGTGCTCTTTATAAAAATGATGAATTATTTCTGGATTCAGCGTCTTTATCCGGGTTTGCAAGTCACCCAATTAATATACCAAGAAAAGATTTTTTTTCAACTGGAAATATTAAGGAAATTTTGAAATATAAATGCGTTGAATATTTAAGCAGGGATTCAACATGTAGGATATGGGTAACCGAAGAATTGCCAGATTACCTTAATCCCGGAATAAGAAAAGGCAATGTAAAAGGCGCTGTGCTGGGATTTGAGTTGAAAGCGAATGTTTACTTTACAAAATGTATCCTGACAAGATTTGGAAGAGGCTTATAAATAAATATCAATTAATCCTTCAGGCAACTCAACGATCACTTCTTTTTTTTTATGATCGATCTTTTTAAGAAAATGTTCATTTAGGGGTATTAGTACTTCCTTTTTATTCAGTTCAATTCTGCAAAGTAATTGATGTGGTTGTTCGATCACTTCAAGCACTTCACTTAATCTTTCTTTATTATTAATGATGGTGTAGCCAAGCAAGTTAGCCGGCGCTGATTTAGCAGATAGCCTTTTAAAATCTTCCTCTGTTAACCAAACTTCTTTTTGCGAAAGCTTTGCAGCTTTTTCTTTTGTATCAATTCCTTCAAGTATCAGGAATATTTCTGTATCACTTTTTATTCTTGTGTTTTCTACAAACCAGGGAAAGAATGAATTTTTTTTATCCTCAATAAAAATTGCTTTCACGTCTTTTAATGATGATTTCTTTCCCAGCTCATGTTTCAGAACCAGTTCGCCTTTGAGACCATGAACAGCTACAAGTTTTCCTGCTTTAAAATAATTAATCACGGATTAAAGGATTTAAGCTGATTACACAGATTAATAAGCGGATTCAAACTATGCTGAACAGGGGTCGTAAAGATGAAAGGAGCGTCGCAACAAAAGTTCATAGTAGTAATGTAGTTGACATTATAAAAATAATCAGCGAAATCCATAAACAATCCCATAATCTGGGATAAAAAAAATCCCCCGACGCATCGAAGGATTCAGTTAGTTCAGAAAATCGGATGGTGCTTATGATTCGCCACCGCTGCTTTCGGCTCTTCTTTCGGGACGACCTTCCGGGCGACGTCCGCCTTGATGAGGCCTACGGCCACCGCGGCGATTTCTCATTGCTTCTTCCTGGCGTTTTTTGATCTGCGCTTCATGCTCGCTGAACCATTTTTGGAATTTGTCCATTGCTGTGGCTTCATCAAAAAGATTAAGCGTCACCCCACGCAACAAATGTTTCAGGTATAATACACCTTTAAAACTCAGGATGCGGCGAACGGTATCGGTGGGTTGAGCACCTTTGTTCAGCCAATCCAATGCTCTTTGCCTGTCCAATTGAATGGTAGCTGGCATAGTCAGCGGATTGTAAGTACCAAGTTTTTGAATGAATTTACCATCGCGGGGAGCACGGGCATCGGCAACTACGATGAAGTAGAAAGGCCTCTTTTTAGAGCCATGACGTTGGAGTCGGATTTTTACTGACATCTTAAATAGAAATTTAATGTCGTTAACAATATTGTTTCAAACACCGGTAGACACCGGGACGGCGAAGATAAGACCGAAAGTGGAAAATGCCAATTAGATAGATTTTTATTTGTTGACCGGCAAAATTAACTCCGATTGGGCTGAAGTTGCGACGCTCCGTTCGGCTTTTGACCTCCGATCAATTCACCCGTTTCAGGTACATGTTCATCGTCATTCCATCTTCCGTCGCCTTAATTACCAATTCAGTTTCGCTGACCTTAATCAATTCAAATTTCCATGGATCTAATGGATCTACTTCATTAGAGACTGTAAAGGTTTTTGTCCTATGATCATAGCTCCATTTGCTTTTTTTCTGCCCTTCCGAACTGATCTCAATTAGCGTACCGTCGGCTTTAATATCAAGGAACGAGTCGCCGGCTTCAGTAGGTATTGGCATTTTTTGTCCACCCTGTTCCATATGCGTGGCCTTCCATTTATGGGCCAACAGGTCCTTTATTTCTTTCTCGGATCGTGTTTGTCCAAATAAAAACGCCCCAACGAAAAGTAGAATAGCCAATAGTGGGAATTTGATCATAAAAAAGATTTTGATGCAAAAAATTTGAGGAGAAACGAGTATTCAAAAATTATCTTTTCATCCCCGGCATCATTTTCCCTCCAAACATTCCGGCTTTATTCATTCCCTTCATCATATCACGCATTTGTTCAAATTGCTTCATAAATGCATTTACTTCTGCAATGTCCTTACCGGCGCCTTTTGCAATTCTTTTTTTGCGGCTAGGGTCTATAAGATCAGGGTCTTCTCTTTCTGCTTTTGTCATTGAATTGATCATTGCTTCAATGCCTTTAAAAGAATCTTCGTTTATATCAAGGTCCTTTATTTGTTTTCCAACACCAGGAATCATACCAAGCAAGTCTTTCATGTTTCCCATCTTCTTAATCTGTTCAAGCTGTTGTTTGAAATCGGCAAAATCAAACTTATTCCTCCGGATCTTTTTTTCCAGTTTTTTTGCCTGCTCTTCATCAAATTGTTCCTGAGCTTTTTCAACAAGGGTTGTGATGTCACCCATTCCAAGAATACGCTGCGCCATTCTTTCGGGATAAAATACATCCAGGGTATCCATCTTTTCACCAGCACTGGTGAATTTAATAGGTTTGTTGACAGTGTATTTAATAGAAAGCGCAGCACCACCTCTGGTATCTCCATCAAGTTTTGTAAGAACTACGCCGGAGAAATTAAGTCGATCATTAAATGCTTTTGCTGTATTCACCGCATCCTGCCCTGTCATACTATCCACTACAAATAATATTTCCTGCGGATTTACGGCATTCTTAATATTTGATACTTCGGTCATCATCGCTTCATCAATCGCTAAACGACCGGCAGTATCTATGATGACAACATTTTTATTTTTGCTTCTTGCTTCTTTAATTGCATTCTGCGCAATAGCGACTGCATCTTTACTTTCTAATTCAATATGAACATCGATACCGATCTGTTCCCCTAG
>DASYQG010000266.1:0-3262 GCA_036005825.1 Chitinophagaceae bacterium
GTAGTGCCGGGTGTCACCATTTCAGTTACACCTCTTTTTACAATTCCTTTTGCAAGTTTGGGATCTTCTAGTTGATCACAAATAGCAACACGATAACCAGCCTTTACCAGTTTATGTAAATAAGTATCGAGGGCATGATGAGGAAAACCCGCAAGATCTGATGATGCGGCAGCACCATTATTTCTTTTTGTAAGTGTAATTCCCAATACCTGGGAAGCAATGACCGCATCCTGTCCAAAGGTCTCGTAAAAATCACCTACACGAAAAAGCAAAATTGCATCGGGATATTTCTGTTTAATAGCCCGGTGCTGCTGCATTAAGGGAGTATCTTCTGTCTTCGTCTTGGCCATTCAGAATTTTTCGATTTAGACAAAAATAACAGGTTTAAATGTGTTATTTTCTTTGGTTTAAAAAAACCTTTGCTATAATTGTGGACAACTTAGTTACACTTGAATTTTTAATATGTGTAGGCTAATCATTTTAATATCCTTTTTCAGTTTTATTGAGTGGAAAGTTTCTGCACAAACGCAATCATATGTCAAAGTTGATAGTATTATGCGCCAATACACAGAAAAAATTAAATCTTCGGACGAGCTTTATAAAGTCATTTATTTTATTAGAAATACATTTGATGCAGACTCACTTCGGCTGAGAGCTTCGTTTATGTGGATCACTGAAAATATAAGTTATGATATTGAGGGATTTGAGAAAGAAGACCCACGTTCATCTATGCTGAACTATGTTGTAAAGAATAAAAAGGCAGTTTGTGGTGGTTATGCAGGGTTATTGAAATTTTTCTGTGATGCATTTAATATTGAATCGAAAGTTATTTATGGAACTGCAAGAACTGGGAAGAGGGACGTTAATATTAGTCAATTGAGATTACGGATAAACCATGCTTGGAATGCAGTCAAAATAAACAATAGCTGGAGGTTGATAGACCCTACGTGGGCTGCGGGCACTGTGGATGATACTGATGAAGAAAATTTGAAATATTACAAGGATTATAAAGAGACATACTATTTTACACCGCCAGAAAAATTGATCTTTAATCATTTCCCTGACCAATACCAGTATCAATTTTTAAATAAAGCTATTCCTGCTACTAAGTTTAAAAAATGGCCGCTCTTTACAACATTTTTTATTGGAGCAGGTATAACAGAAATGTATCCTGACACATCTTTGATCCGGGTGAAGTTGGGAGATACTGTTCATTTTAGGATCAAAACTCCCATTTATAGTTCTTACGTGTGTTTTACATCTGAGAATTTTAAAAAAGTTGGTTACGTAGACATAGTGAAAAAAGATGGCGATTGGTTGTTGGTTGACTATCCGGTGACGGTATTAGGCAACTACAATATTTATCTTGCGTATTGTGTATCTCGAATTAGCACTCCAGCAATTGCGATTTATAGATTTGAAGTGAATTGAAGAGAATTAAAAAAATCTGAAGCATTAAATTCTTTGCTGCCATTACCTTTGCGCCATGCGAAAATTGAGCATGGAAGAATTGGGCCGTAAATCGGTTGATGAGTTCAAACAATCTGCTAAATTTCCGGTTATTGTTGTGTTGGAAAATATCCGCAGCGCTTATAATGTAGGCAGTGTTTTTCGTACCAGTGATGCATTCCTGATCGAAGCAATTTATATCATTGGCTATTCTGCAAAACCTCCTCATAAAGAAATAAAAAAGACAGCTCTTGGTGCAGAGGAGACCGTGACATGGAAATATTTTAAAACTTCGATAGAAGCGATAGCTGATCTGAAAGTAAATGGATATAAAGTGTATGCAGTTGAGCAAGCAGAAGGAAGTTATAAATTGCATTCAGCAAACTTCAGGCAAAATGAAAAAGTTGCCGTCGTTTTTGGTAATGAAGTTACTGGTATAGAACAATCAACTATTCATTTATGTGACGGATGTATTGAAATTCCGCAATTGGGTATGAAGCATTCGCTGAACATTGCAACAGCTGCAGGTATTGTATTGTGGGAATTGATAAGAAGCAAAATGACTCCGGCAGTAAAAGGAAGAACAGAACATTAATTGTTTAAAATGAGTAAAGTCAGAAGTTATTTAAGTCTTATAAAATTTTCTCATACCATTTTTGCAATGCCGTTTGCGTTGATCGGATTTTGTTTAGCTGCCAGAATCGAGATTTATATTTGGATAACTGACTATTATCGTGACTTTCTTCCAGCAGCATGGGAATCATATTATCCCATTAAGACGTCAATTTGGATAATACTTTTATTGGTCGTGTTCTGTATGATATTTGCCCGAAGCGCTGCTATGGCTTTCAATCGTTATCTCGATAGAAGTTTTGATGCAAAGAATCCGAGAACAGCGATACGAGAAATTCCATCGGGTGTTATAAAAGCAAACAATGCTTTGGTATTTACAATTATCAATAGTCTGTTGTTTGTAGTTTGTACATTTTTCATCAATAAACTTTGCTTCTACCTTTCACCTGTTGCTTTGCTTGTTGTACTGGGTTACAGCTATACAAAAAGGTTTACACCTCTTTGTCATTTGATACTTGGTTTGGGGCTAAGTCTTGCACCGATTGGGGCCTATCTTGCAGTAACAGGACGATTCGATCTTTTGCCAATTCTTTTTTCATTTACAGTTTTATTTTGGGTCAGTGGCTTTGATATCATTTATGCTTTGCAGGATGAAGAGTTTGATAAAACAAATAAACTTTACTCCATTCCTGCATGGTTGGGAAAAGCAAAGGCGTTAAGAGTATCGGAATTGCTTCATGTACTTAGCGCAGTCTGTGTGTTATTCGCCGGTTGGTTCGGAAATTTTGGCTGGCTTTATTGGATCGGGGCAGTGATTTTTATTGGAATGCTTATTTACCAGCATTCAATTGTGAAGCCAAATGATCTGAAACGGGTTAATATTGCTTTTATGACCGCAAACGGGGTTGCCTCGGTTGTGTTTTCGATATTTGTAATTGCCGATCTGTTTATCAATTATTAATTTTTAATTCTTAATTATTCATTACCAGGAATGCCAAGAATCATTTCAATAGACTACGGCGCAAAACGAACCGGTCTTGCAGTTACTGACCCTTTACAAATCATTGCTACAGGTTTAACGACTGTCGAATCAAAACAACTGATCCCTTTTCTTAAAGATTATTTTGCAAAAGAAGTAGTGGAGCTCATCGTTATTGGTGAGCCAAAGAATTGGGACGATACCGATACTCATGCCACTGCATTAGTGGAGAAGATCATCGTACAATTACAAAAGAATTTT
>DASYQG010000267.1:0-3257 GCA_036005825.1 Chitinophagaceae bacterium
GTAAATGGTTGTTGGATGGACGATAATTGTTGTATAGAAGCATCCAATTCAAAATCCAAAGTAGGAGTGACGCTAAATTGTGCCAATGCATGTTTCACCGCCGCCTGTACAAAAGCATAAATGATTTTTTCATCTTCAAATTTTATTTCCTGTTTGGTCGGGTGAACATTCACATCAACCTGTGTTGGATCAAGATCAATAAACAGAACATACATTGGAAAAGAATCTTTCGTGATCATTTCCTGGTAGGCATTCATCACCGCATGATTCAGGTAAGCACTTTTGATAAAACGATTATTGACAAAAAAATATTGATCGCCTCTCGTTTTCTTAGCGGTATCAGGTTTACCAACAAAGCCATAAATGTTCATGTAATCGGTATCTTCCTTTACACTTACAAGTTTTGTGTTGTACGTATTGCCGAGTAATTGAAGAATACGCTGTTTTAAATTCCCGGCTTCAAGATGAAATATCTGTTGATTATTAGCAGTGAGAGAAAAGAAGACCTGGGGAAACGCCAATGCAACTCTTGTAAATTCATCCACGATATGCCGCATCTCGGCAGTATTGCTTTTCAAAAAATTTCTGCGTGCAGGAACATTGAAAAATAAATTTTTCATGGCAATGCTGGTCCCTTCAGCAACTGCAATCGGTTCTTGTTTTTTTACTAGACTATTTTCAATTTCAATATAAGTGCCTGTTTCATCATCCAATCTTTTTGTTTTTAGTTCCACCTGTGCCACCGCTGCGATCGAAGCCAATGCTTCACCACGAAAGCCCATTGTTTTTATATGAAACAGATCATCGATCGTTGTGATCTTCGATGTTGCGTGACGTTCAAAGCTCATTCTTGCATCGGTCTCACTCATGCCGCCACCATTGTCAATTACCTGCACCAATGATTTACCTGCATCATTAATGATCAATTTGATCTCTGTGGCGCCGGCATCGACAGCATTTTCCAACAATTCCTTAACAGCGCTAGCTGGTCGTTGTATGACTTCGCCGGCTGCAATTTGATTGGCAATGTTATCTGGTAATAGTAAAATCTTGTCAGGCAATTCTTCGTAATTTGGGCTGCTAAAATACGTTGATTATCTTAAGCATCTCGCATGAAAAAAATATTCTTTATTGTCGCTGTTTTTATTTCTTCTATTAGTTTTTCGCAATACAGGAGCAGGCTTTCTGTTGATAAATGGGTGGATAGTGTTTTTAATTCATTGACACCGGACCAAAGAATTGCACAATTGATGGTTATCAGGGCTCATTCAAATCTTGGTGCCGATCATGTGGCAAAAGTGACCAGCGATATTCAACAATACAATATTGGTGCTTTATGTTTTTTCCAGGGCGGACCAATTCGCCAGGCCAATCTTACAAACTTTTACCAAAGCATTGCCAAAACGCCGTTGATGGTAACGATCGATGGAGAATGGGGCGTTGGTATGCGTCTGGATAGTGTTACAAAATATCCATATCAGCTTACGCTTGGTGCTATGGATAACCAACGATTGGTTTATGAAATGGGATTGGCAGTTGGTGAACAATGCAAACGACTCGGCATTCATGTGAACTATGCGCCGGTGGTTGATATTAATAATAATCCAAACAACCCTGTTATCGGCTTTCGTTCTTTTGGCGAAGACAAGGATAAAGTGATAAAGTTCGGTATCGCTTACATGAAAGGAATGCAGGATGCCGGTATCATGGCTTGCGCCAAACATTTTCCCGGTCATGGTGATGTGGATGTTGATTCACATCTTGACCTTCCAGTAATTAATAAATCGAGAGCAGAACTTGACTCAAATGAATTAAAACCATTTCGTGAATTGATAAATGCAGGTATTGGCAGTGTAATGGTGGCACATCTTTCTGTGCCAGCAATTGATACTGGAGAGCATCGTGCAACTTCTATTTCAAAAAATGCTGTCACGGGTGTTTTAAGAGATGATATTGGATTCAACGGTCTCACATTTACTGATGCGCTGGAGATGAAAGGTGTTGCAAAATATTTTCCTGGTGGTGTTATTTCTGTTGAAGCATTGATAGCAGGCAATGATATGCTCTGTCTGCCAGAAGACGTAGGTAAAGCAATTGACGCAATAAAGAATGCTATTGATTCAAACAGATTGACATGGGATGATATCAATGAAAAGGTGAGAAAAGTGCTAAAAGCAAAATATCAACTCGGCTTAAATCAACTAAAACCAATTGATACAACTAATCTTCTTCGCGACCTGAATGCAAAAGCCGATGCGATCAGGATGAAAGTGGCGAAAGAAACCATTACTGTATTAAAACTAGGAACGGGCAACTCTTCATTACCATTAAAAAAGAATTATAAGGTTGCTTATATAGCAATTGGTGACTCTGTTCTGAATAGTTTTGGAAAAGAGTTAAGTGAAACTTATAAAACAGATGCTTATATATTCTCCTGGAAAGATGGCGATGAAAAAGCAGATTCAATTTTTGAAACTGTAATTGATAAATATGATGCTGTTGTATTAGCCATTCATAATTTCAGTAACCGGCCTGCAAATAATTATGGGATTTCTAATTCTTCTCTTTCATTGTGGCGCAGACTTAATAAAGCAAACAGCATCACACTTGTCTTTGGAAATGTATTAGCGGGTGCGAATTATTGTGACGCCAATGCTCTCATTGCTTGTCACCAGGATGATAATATAACAAGACATGTTGCTGTTGATGTATTGAAAGGAAAAAATAGTGCATCAGGTAAATTACCTGTACGAGTTTGCAGTTTTGCCGCAGGTTTTGGAAATGATGTAGCCGCGGTTGAGAAGGTCACTCCTTGGATGAAAAAAGCATGGATGGCACAAACAATTGATTCTATTGTGACAGACGCCATTTCGCAAAAAGCATTTCCCGGTTGCGTGGTATTGGCTGTAAAGGGTGGCGAAATTATTTATGATAAAGCTTTTGGTAATTATGCCATTGACAAGCCGCAACCAGTAACACTTGAAAGTATATTTGACCTCGCTTCCCTTACAAAGATTTCGGCTACTACACTTTCTATCATGAAGCTTTATGAGGAAGGGAAAATTAAATTAAATAAAACATTAGGTGATTACCTGCCATGGACACAACATTCGGATAAAGCAAACCTGCGAATTGAAGACATATTATTACATGAAGTTGGACTGACTCCAACAATTTTCTTCTATAAAGAAACAATTGATTCGGCTACAGGAACCCCAAACCCATTACTTTATTCTGATAAACCAAAACCAGGGTAT
>DASYQG010000268.1:0-4766 GCA_036005825.1 Chitinophagaceae bacterium
TTTTGCAAACAGCAATTGAATAAATAACGACCTTCGCAAATTGATTTTTCATTCAACATTTAGCCTTGAAACTTAAACATTCTCCATACATTCTTTATTCCGATAGCAAAGGAAACATTTTTGAAGACACTTCATTGTTCACTACCGGCCGTAGCGGTTGGGATGCAGTGCCGATCCCGGAAGATGAATGGATAGAATTACCTGATGGCGGTTCTCTTTATGAATTACCCGGAAGAAGAGGTATTGGGATTGATGTAAAGACAGGTGAAATGCGATTGTGTGAAAAAGGCTGGGCGGTGGCTGCATTTATTCCGCCTGCACATACAGGTTTTTACCTGGCAGCTTATGAATCAGAAAAAGATGCGCCGGTGCTCCCCTTGTTTTGTTATACTGCCGTTGGCTGGCACGATAATAAATTTTATGTACCTGCCGTAAGAATTGAAAAAGATATTCGCCAGGAATGTACAGGATATGATCAACAAAAAATAAATAACGGCGCCGAATATCTGTTAAAAGCTTATCCGCAGAATCGTCTTGTAAAACATTTGATGGAAAATTGCTGCCTCACTTATCATTGTCCTGCAGCAAGAAATTTTTCTCTCGGCCGTTGGGAATGTCCGGTTCCAGTTTCTCCCGCTTGCAATGCAAACTGTGTTGGTTGTATTTCTTTACAACCAGATGAAGAACCGATCGTATCTACACAGGATCGTTTGAATTTTAAACCCATGGCGGAAGAGATTGTTGAGTTCACTGTACCACATCTTGAAACCGCTCCTTATCCATTAATTAGTTTTGGCCAGGGATGTGAAGGCGAACCATTATTGATGTGGGAAACGATTCGTGATTCGATCATTGAAATAAGAAAGCACACAAAAAAAGGAAGCATTAATATTAATACAAACGGTTCTGACCCCAAGGCTGTAAAAGTTTTATGTGATGCAGGATTGAATTCAATTCGTGTTAGTACTAACTCAGCACGAAGAGAAATTTATATGCCTTATTATCGTCCCAATAATTACGATTTTGACGATATTGTTGAAAGCCTGAAAGTGATGAATAGTTATAGCGGTTGGACATCTATCAACTATTTTGTGTTCCCCGGCATGACAGATTCAGTTGCTGAATATGAAGCATTAAGAAAGCTTATTCAAGAAACAGGATTAAAGATGATACAGTGGCGTAATTTCAATATTGATCCCGATTGGTATCTTGGAAAGATCGGTGTAACAGATACCGGCGAATGTCTTGGAGTAAAGCAACTAATGAAACTCATCCGTGAAGAATTTCCTGATCTTAAATTCGGCTATTTCAATCCTTCTATTGAGCGCATCAAAGGAAACTTTGAAATTGATTTTGCGCATGCTGCTATGCCTTAAACAAGTATTTTTGAATCCACTTAATGGATAACACACACCATCACCAGCGCCAGGTTTTTATTGGGATCGGTTTCGCAGTTCTAGCCACACTTATTTGGTCAGGCAATTTTATTATTGCAAGAGGTGTTATCAAAACAATTCAACCGGTCACTCTCGCTTTCTATCGTTGGCTCACGGCTACTATCATCATTGCTCCGTTTGCATGGAAATATTTTATTGCAGAAATAAAAGTCGTTAAGCAGCGATTTCCATTTTTTCTCCTTGCAGCAGTTACCGGTGTCAGCATGTTCAATACGTTTGTTTATATAGCAGGGCATTATTCAAGTGCAATCAATATGGCGATCCTGGGAACATGTTCCTCTCCTATCATGTCAGTTATTCTTGCGAGAATATTTTTAAAAGAGAAAATTCCAGGCTTACGAATTGCAGGAATGCTAGTATGTATCTGCGGAATTCTTTTATTATTAAGCAAAGGAAATATTCAAAACCTTATCTCTCTCAAATTTACCAAAGGCGATTGGTGGATAATGGCGGCTGCCCTTTCGTTTGCTATTTATAATACAACAGTAAAAAAGAAACCTGGCGGCACACATGCTATCAATTTTCTTTTTACAGTCTTTCTACTTGGCACTATCATTCTGTTTCCTTTTTATTTGTCCGAATTAAATAAATATGGTGGTATTGAGATCAACGTCGCTAATCTTTCAACTATTCTTTATCTCGGGCTTGGCACCTCTGTTATTTGTTTTTATATCTGGAACAAAGCCATTGGAGCCTTAGGCAGCGGACGAACTGCCTTGTTCGGAAATTTAATTCCTGTATTCAGCAGCATTGAGGCTGTTTTTTTTCTTGGTGAAAAAATTACTCCTATTCATATTATTAGTTTTATTTTAGTTGTGTCCGGTTTGGTGATCGCCAATCTTAAAAAATAAAACCAATTGCTTGACTGAAAATAAAACCAGTAAAAAAGTATTACCTGTTATAGTCCTGTCACAATTTGCAGGCACATCACTTTGGTTTGTTGGTAATGCAGTGTTGCCGGAATTGAAAGAATCACTTCAATTAAGCCAGTATGCAGTTAGTCTTGTAACATCTGCCGTGATGCTCGGGTTTATTGCCGGCACATTGGTATTTGCATTCTTTTCTTTAGCGGATCGTTTTTCACCTGTAAAACTATTTTTCATCAGTTCATTGCTTGGCGCATTGACAAACTCAGCGGTTGTTTGGTTCGTAACAGATGGAAATACTCTTTTCCTATTTCGCTTTCTTACTGGTTTTTTTATTGCCGGTATCTATCCTGTTGGGATGAAGATTGCCGCAGACTGGTATGAAAAAGGATTGGGAAAAGCTCTTGGGTATTTATTAGGAGCATTGATGCTAGGAACTGCATTTCCACATTTATTGAAGAACCGCGAATTTGATCTGCCGTGGAAATCTGTTTTACATATTACATCGATCATAGCATTTACTGGTGGGTTAATGATGCTTTTATTTGTCGGCGATGGGCCATATAGAAAAAAGTCGGGAGGTTTTCGATGGGATGCATTTGGAAAAATATTCAGTTCAAAAAAATGGAGACAGTCAGCGTTCGGTTATTTCGGTCACATGTGGGAATTGTATGCGTTCTGGGGTTTTGTCCCACTTATATTTGAACTGTATTCGAAAAAAAATAATCAGCAGCTTGATATTTCCTTTTTAAGTTTTCTTGTAATTGCTATTGGCAGCATCGGCTCTGTTGTTGGCGGGTATTTATCACAAAAGATCGGCAGCGCTAAAGTTGCAGCATGGGCATTGTTTATATCGGGGGTCTGTTGTTTCATTTCGCCTTTTAGTTATTCGCTTCCTTCTTTTCTTTTTATTGGTTTGCTTTTGATCTGGGGAGCTACTGTTTCCCCGGACTCTCCGCAATTTTCAACTTTAGTAGCGCAATATGCACCAGATGAATTAAGAGGCACTGCTTTGACGATCTATAATTCAATTGGGTTTGCTATTACCACGATCAGTCTTTATGTTATTGATCGAATTTTTCATTCTTCAGGTTTTTTTGGAGGCGAAAACACCTTTGCATTATTAGGACTTGGCGCAATAGTTGGTTTGCCGAGTATGATAAGATTGATAAAAAATAAATGAGTGCAGATAATCAAATAAAAAAGATCATCATTGTTGGCGCTACTTCTGGTATTGGAAGAAAGATGGCCGAGCTATATGCTGCTGCTGGAAATATTGTTGGCATAACTGGAAGAAGAAGAGAATTGCTTGAGGAAATTGAAAACATGTATCCCAGTAAAATAAGAACCGAGTGTTTTGATGTGACGAGAAATGAAAATATCGAAAAGCTTACTGCACTTATTCAAAAAATCGGTGGTTTGGACATTCTTGTTTATTCATCAGGATTTGGCGATTTAAGCAAGGGATTGGATTGGGATTTAGATAAACTTACTGTGGATACAAATGTGTATGGATTTATACAGATCACTAACTGGGCGTTTAATTATTTTATCAGTCAGGGCAATGGAAGTATGGCAGTCATTTCATCAATTGCTGCTAATAGAGGTAATAGCTGGGCTCCGGCCTATAGTGCTTCAAAGGCTTTTCAAAGTAACTATTTTGAAGCCTTGGCAATCAAGGTAAAGAAGATGAAAAAGGAAATAGGAATTATTTGTATTGAACCGGGCTTTGTCAATACTAATATGGCGAAAGGATATAAAAAATTTTGGGTAGTGCCTTTAGAAAAAGCAGCAAGACAAATCATAGCAGGAATCGAGAAAAAGAAGCAAAAAGTGTATGTAAGTAAAAGATGGTGGCTGGTTGCAAGACTAATGAGATTAACTCCTTTCTGGCTTTATAAGAAAATTGGCTGAGGAGGTGAATGGTCAATTGTGAATGGTGAATATGCGATTTCGGCTTTAGATAAAACCATATTAAAAGCTGAATAGAATTACCGAACGTAAAAGTGAGCAATCTGCGCGGCGAAGCAGCAAATTGGACACAACGGAAACTTCATAGTAGTACTACTGTTGACTACATAAATATTTTCAGATTGCTTCGGCCTAATGAACTAAATAGCAATTGCCCGTTGAAAAGACAGCCAGGCAATGACGAACATTCGATGTAAATTTTCTTTTCATTCACAGTTATTGTGGATAAACAAAAAATTAACAATTAAAATAACTACTTGCGGGCAAGTTGCACATGCTTTGCATCGTTAATCAACAGGTGTGAACAACAATAGCTTGAATCCCAAAAATCACCCGGTTACTTTTGTATGAATTACTATACCGCTATGATGCAAAGTTTTGAAAGGGAAAAGAATAAACGGGCCATGATGATCACGGTTGGTGTGGCTCTGGCCATGCTTTTTACTTTTATTCTTTGGAAATGGCCCCTGCC
>DASYQG010000269.1:0-8159 GCA_036005825.1 Chitinophagaceae bacterium
TACTTTTAAAGTAAATGCTGTAAGTGAGAAAGCCAAAGCTGCAATAGAAGCTGCAGGAGGCACAGTAGAAATTCTTGCCTGATTTTCCGTAACTTGCAACGGCGCATGATAAATGCGTCTTTTTTGTTTTAAGATATTTAAATCGCTCTGCATCCGTGAAAAAATTAATAAAAACACTGAAGAATATCTGGAGTATCGAGGAATTGCGCAGCAAGATCCTTTTTACTCTTGCATTGATATTTGTTTACCGTATAGGCGCTCATATTGTGTTGCCTGGTATCGATCCGGATACTATTGGAGCATCCATGCAGAAATCCAAGGGAGGAATGCTTGGTTTGATTGATGCTTTTGCCGGAGGTGCGTTTTCGCAAGCATCAATTTTTGCATTGGGTATCATGCCGTACATCTCTGCATCTATTTTTATGCAATTGATGACGGTATTAGTTCCTCAAATGCAAAAGCTGCAAAAAGAAGGTGATAGCGGAAGAAAAAAGATCAATCAATGGACCCGCTATCTTACAGTAGCTGTTACGATCGTTCAGGCATCTGCATACGTTACATACCTGAATGAAATGACAAAAAGTAGCGGCAGGATCCCTGGATTTGAATCGTATTTCTGGTACACAACAGTTATCATTCTTACTGCCGGTACATTATTCGTAATGTGGCTGGGTGAAAAAATTACTGATAAAGGATTAGGCAACGGTACTTCGTTAATTATCATGGTCGGTATCCTTGCACGATTACCACAGTCAATAGTACAGGAGTTTGTTTCGAGATCTACCGGGTCAGCAGCCGGAGGCGGGGTCTTAATATTTATTATTGAAGTATTTGTTCTTATAGCCATTATCCTTGGTTGTATATTATTAATACAAGGCACACGAAAAATTGCCCTGAACTATGCCAAACAAATTGCCGGTGGTAACAGGCAGTTTACAGGTGCAAGGCAATTCTTACCAATTAAAGTAAACAGTGCTGGTGTAATGCCGATCATCTTTGCACAAGCCATCATGTTTTTACCAACTTTATTCAATTATGCCAGCTCGGACACAGCAAAAGGCATTGGTAAAGTATTTTCGAATCATACCAATATCTGGTATATGCTGGTGTATTCAACTGTAGTAATTGGATTTACTTTTTTATATACAGCGTTAATATTTAATCCAAAACAAATTGCTGATAACCTGAAGCAGAATAATGGATTTATTCCGGGTGTTAAACCGGGGCAACCGACAGCAGATTACATTGGTTCAGTAATGGATAAAGTTACGTTGCCGGGAGCCGTGTTACTTGCATTCGTTGGTATTTTACCCGGGCTTGTACAATTAGCAGGATTGGTGAGTCAACAGTCATTTGCAAACTTCTTTGGAGGAACATCCTTATTGATCATGGTGGGTGTGATCCTTGACACACTGCAGCAAATAGAAACACAGCTGCTCATGCGCCAATATGATGGTTTGATGAAGAGTGGAAGGATACAAGGAAGACAAACGCTTACACAAGCATCGATATAAATTCTATTGAATATAGATCTTAACCCGGTATAACTGCCGGGTTTTCCTTTTAACCTCAGTTCTACAGTACGATCACAAAAATTGAAGTATGGAATTGCGCTGGAGAGATTAATTTTGAGGTTTGTAAATATGATTATCATAAAGACACATGCCGAAGTTGAGTTGATGCGGGAAAGCGCCTTGCTCGTTAGCAAAACGCTTACGGAAGTTGCCGCTGTCCTTAAGCCTGGAGTAACTACGATCTCCCTTGATAAAATGATCGGTGAATATATTCATGATCATCGTGCGGTGCCTTCATTCCTAAATTATAACGGGTATCCTTATAACTCTTGCATTTCTGTAAATGATGTAGTTGTTCATGGGTTTCCTAATAAAAAAGAATTAAGAGAAGGTGATATTGTCTCTATTGATATTGGCGTGATACTAAACGGCTGGCACGGCGATCATGCATATACGTTTGCCATTGGCGATCCCGGAAATAATGTAATGCAACTGATAAAAGCAACAAAGGAATCTTTATATAAAGGAATTGAAAAAGCTATTGCAGGAAATCGTATCGGTGATATTTCTTTTGCGATACAGGAATATACTGAAAAAAAATATGGCTATGGTGTAGTCAGAGAATTGGTGGGGCATGGATTAGGAAAAAACATGCATGAGGATCCACAAGTGCCTAACTATGGTAAAAGAGGAAGCGGCGCAAAACTGAAAGATGGAATGGTGCTGGCAATCGAACCAATGATAAACCTGGGTAAAAAAGAAGTGTATACCGAAGATGATGGCTGGACAGTAAGAACAAAAGATGGAAAACCATCTGTTCATTTTGAACACGATGTTTGCATAAGAAAAAATACAGCAGATATTCTTTCTGATTATACGCCAATTGAAGCAGCTGAAAAAATGAATGTGAACTTATTCAGCGGTTATGAGCTCTCCATCTCCGCCAGTTGATATTTTCTTTTAACTGGTTTCCTGTGAATTATTTTTTTGATTGGCGGGCAATGTGATAATGATCGTAGTACCGCTTCCTTTTTCACTTTGTATATGTAATGTACCTCCCGTCATTTTCAAAAGATCTTTGATGATAAGATATCCTAAGCCATGTCCTTTACGCTTATCAACATTGGCCGAGGTAATAATAATTTCGTCGGCAACTATGCGTTGTATTTGCTCAGCGGTCATACCAACTCCATGATCTTTTACCCATATTTTTACGAATTCATTTTCTCTTTCAGCATTGATCAAAATTTCCCCTTTCTCAGAAAAATTGATGGCATTGGTTAAAAGATTATATACTAAGATCTTCAAAGGTTCATAGTATTGGTACATTGTAAGTTCAGGAGCAACCAGGTTTTTTAAAACAAGTTGTTTTTGACGGGCAAGAGATTTTAAAATACCTATATCTTGTTTAACCAATTCGTGAATATTAAAATTTTCACGGGCAAGTCGCCTGTTCTCATTCTGGTATTTTATCCAGTTTAAGATATTGGTTGACAGCATTTGCAATTCCTGCGAGGTATTGGCCATTTCCTCCAATGTTTCTTTTTGCAACTCCTCAGTCATCACATTTCTTTTTTCAATCAGGTTTTTTCCCGCCGCAGTTAAGAACTTTAATGGTGTTACAATATCATGGCTCATTATAGAGATCAATCTCGTTTTAATGCTGTCATTTTTTTCGAGCACTTCATTTTTCTGTTGCAGTTCTTTTGTTTTTTCAAAAACTTGTTTTTCCAGCCGCTGTTGGTTACGTTTTAGTTGTCTTGTCCTGAGGTTTATATATAACAACACGAGACCGGCAACAATGAATATGATCAGCAGGTTAAACCACCACAACTTATACCAGGGGGTAATAATGCTGAAATGAATAGTTTTATATGAATAGTTATTTATACCAAATCCATTAAGTTTCCTGATACGTAAAACATAATCCCCAGAATTAAGATTACTAAAGTGGATCACGGCATTAATATCTGTATTCACCGGTTTCCAGTTGAGAGAATCGTTAAGTTGATATTCCAGATAAATATTTTCTTTATTGCACCAGGCTGCAAAAGCAAGCCTGATATATATATCTTTTGTTTTGGCAGGTATTGTAAACCCGGCTGTTTGCTCAGGATCTATTTCAATGCTGTCAACTGTTATTTGATCAATAAATATTTCTCCATCAGGTAATATTGGTTTTGCTTTTTCCGGATCTACCCAAAGTAAACCATCCATGGTAGGAAAGGAAAGTGTCTTATTTTTTAACTGGAGTGCACAAGGAGTACAACCACCATTCATTTCCATCATATCCATTCCGTCATTCTTGCCGAAATAATGATAATAAACGGTTGATGAATTATTTTCATAGGCATTGATAAGTTCATTAATTTTTGCTTTGAACAAACCGCGATTGGTGCTTATCCAGCAATAACCATCATCGTCCGGAATAAAACAATGGCTATATAAAAGATATTTTCCTTTATCGATCGGTATGGATCTTATACTGCCATTTTTCCAAATAAAAATTCCTTTTCCATAGGAGCCAAAAAAAATATAGTCACGATACTTCCAGGTAGAACGGATACAAGAGCCTTGTGATTTCAGTACTGTATCCAATTTTTTAGTAACGGTATTGAATTTAAGAATACCGGAGCAAGTGGCAAGCAAGACAATATCGGGTTCGGTTTCTTCAACTTTATAAGAACCGGTATTATAAGAAATATCCGGATGCTTGTACAGGTATTGTAAAGAGTCATTAATGAGCCATGCTATACCAAATTCGGTAACTGCTAATTTTTTGCCATCAGACATCTCTTTGATAATGATCTCAGCACCTCGTATCTTGGGATAAACTCTTGTTTGTCTTGCTTTCATATTATAACTATGTAAGCAAACAAAGCCAGCCACAGAGTTATATTGAGAGTACCATATTATTGAATCCTTTGTTAATGATACGAAATATGTAAATTTTCCATTGATGGGAAGAGTTGAATGAGACGGTATATTATTGCCGATAACTTGTCCTTCGTTGGTTAGCACATTACCATTCTCAAGTTCCACTTGTGAATAGTAGGCATTTCGCTGGTTGAAACCAGTGCTTTTCATAGCCTCTACACGATTCTGGCTTATTACAATTATTCCTTTTGAATCTGTACCAAGGAACAATAATTTTTTTTGTGAACTATATTGTACATATTCAATTAATGCATCGGTAGGGATCTCATCGCATATCGGTGTTGCGGTGATCCTGTCGCCTGACAAGGATAAAAGCCATGCCTTGTTTTTATTTATTAAAATGGGGTTTTCCATTCCATTCACCCAGTATATCCTGTCACTTTTGCCAAGTGAAGCAAAACTGCTTCCATCTGGATTTATAAGATAAAAGGTTTTATTTAGAGCCGGATCATGATTTAATCCTCGTATAACTCCATCTTTATTTAAAAAAAAACAGTTATCATTTAACTTAAATGCGCTAATGGCAATTAATGTGCTATCAGGATAAGGTATTGGTTCTGGCATACCCATCCTGAAAGAATAGATCTTATTTGTATGAATAATGTAGACTGATGTATCGCTTGTAGGTAAGGTATGGTCGTATAATAAATTAAAAGGCATAGTGCTCCTGTACTTTGACCGGTCATTAAAAAAAGTATCGGAAATGGAAATGGTAAATCTCTTGTTAAGAAGTGGCTCCATCATTTCACTGTATCTCCGGTACGGTAAAATCGTATTATTTTTTATTGTAAGTATATTACCGGACTGGTCGGCAGTATAGATCTTTCCACTATTGTTTTTTACAAGAAACAACATTCTCTCAGCTTCGATAAAAGGAGTATTCTCAATTGTAAAATTGGAAAAGTCCAAGCCGTTAAAACGTGAAACGCCAGCTTCCGTTGCTGTCCATAAAAAACCACTTTGCTCATCCCACTGCAGTCCTTTGATCCCATTGGAGGGTAAACCATTTTCCGTTGTGTAATAGTTAACACGAAAGTTTTTCTGTTGAGAAAAGACTTTACAACAAGTAGTCACAAATATTAAAAGGAAGAAAATAATGTATTTCATAGCAGTTGCAGCACCAATTTACTGCATCCTGCTTAATAATTCACATTATAAAGTGTCGCTAATTCAATAAGCTCTTTAATATTGTTGGCATTTGTTTTTTCGTAAATCCGATTTTTGATAGTAGAAACTGTGTTCATTTTTAAGTTAAGTGTTTCTGCAATTCCTTTTGTGCCGATCCCTTTGAGAACATAGTGGAGGATCTCCAGTTCTCTTGGCGCCAATAATGAAAAGGGGTTATCTATATTTTGTAAACCAGCAGGTTTTGTTGCAGGTAATTCGTTCAGCAAAAACTTTTGTAACACACTGATGATTTCATCCTCACCCGCCGATTTCGATAAGTAATATTGAATACCGTATTGTTTTAACGCTACACCATAAATTTCTGCAGGCTGCATAGAAAATACAAGTATCTGCAGATCTGTATATACCCTCCTGATATTTGGGATCACTTCCAGTGTGCTGCCATCTGACAAAATAATGTCAAGGACAAGATGTGTATATTTTTTTTTAACTAACTCTTTCATCAGATCATTGCAACTTCCAACTTCATTAATATCACCGTAGCCAAGATTTACCTGCATATACAATTTTAATCCTTTGCGGATCATACTGTGATCATCTGCGATTAAGATTTCCGGCATAAAATTGAGATTGCGTTGCTAATTTAAATCATTTCAAAATGGTGTTTCTATTTTATCTTATTAGAGTAACCGTTCCTTTTAATGTTTGTGATAGACCCGTGTTACTTTCTGTATATTTTAAGATATACACGAATGTCCCCGTTGATAAAACAGTTCCTTTTAATTTTCCATCCCATCCTTTTGTTTTGTCGTTGGTTTCAAAGATTATTTGTCCCCAACGATTAAATATTTTCAAATTGAATTCACTGATCACTTCCACACCCGTCACACGAAACAGATCATTTAGTCCATCCCCATTTGGAGTAAACCCCGAAGGAACATACACTTTGCAAATACCCTTTGTAAACAATACATCATCTTGTGTTGTTCCGCAGTTATTGGTGGCGGCTAATGAATAAATACCAGGTTGTGTGACAGTATATGTTGGAGCAGTACTACCATCCTGCCATCTTAATTGCCACGCCGGATTCAATGTAGGATTCAATAAAATACTATTGCCCGGACAAATAAACTTATCCGATCCGAGACCGAATCTCGGCTTCAGGCTATAATTTACCCTTACAGTATCTGATCTTTCACATCCATTATAATTTACTCGTACCGAATAAGTCCCCTGCTGACTTACTGTGTTGGTTGGATTAGTGCTACCATCCTGCCATAGATAGGTAGAATTCAAATATGTAGCATCAAGTGTAGTTGTGATCCCTTCACAAAGAACTTGATCACTTCCAAGATTTACCACAGGGGAGGGTTTGATCGATAAAACAGTCATGCTATCTCTGAACGCACAATTCTGTCTTGTCACCTGACACCAATAAAGACCGGGTTGGAAGACATTAATCGAAATAGTGGTAGCGCCATTATTCCATTGATAGCTTGTTGCATTGGCGACAGAAGCATTTAATATCAACATATCGCCTTGGCAGATGTCGGTGTCCGAACCAAGATTGAAAGCAGGATAGGAATTAAGTGTAATGTTTATACTGTCTCTTTTTGCACAACCATTATTACTTGTTACCAGTACCCAATACAAACCAGAAGAGGTAACTATAAATGTTGGATTCGTTGAAGCATTTTGCCAGAGATAACTGGAATTCGGATTTGTTGCATTGAGAATTATCGGTCCTGTGCCACAGGCAGTAGTATCATTTCCGAGATTAACGACTGGCTTTGGCAATATTGCTGTTATGATAAGTGTGTCTCTGTAAATACAACCATTGTTCACTTCGCACCAATATAGGCCCGGCTGAAAAGCTTTGATGGTTGGTGCAGTTGCACCGGTGTTCCATAAATAACTTACAGCAGATGGAACAGTTGCGTTTATTGTTAACGTATCGCTTGAACAAATTGCAGTGTCGCCTCCAAGATTAAAAATAGGTAGTGAATTAAATGCAATATTTATACTATCTTTTTTTGTGCACCCACTACTGTTTTTTACTTCCACCCAATATAAACCTGATGTAGTTGCAGTAAAAGTTGGATTGGTAGAACTATTCTGCCATAGGTATGTGCAGTTGGGATAAGTGGCATCTAATAAGATCGGGTTGGCACCGCAAACTGAAATATCATTTCCGAGATTAACAACTGGTCTCGGTATTGTTGTCAAATTCAAACTATCCCCGAAAGTACAGCCTTCTTTATTCACTATACACCAGTAGAGCCCTGTTTGGTATGCATTGATGATTGGTGTCGTTGCACCATTGCTCCACAAATAATTTGTTGCCCCTGTAACTGTAGCGTTTAAATGCAAAGTATCATTAATGCAAATAGAAGTGTCATTGCCTAGATTAAAGACTGGTATTGGCTTAAATGTGACATTGATGCTGTCCCTTGCAGTACAACCCAGGCTATTAGTTGCCTGTACCCAATATAATCCTGAAGTAGTTGCTGTATAGGTTGGACTAGTTGAACCATCTTGCCACAGAAATGTATTGGTACTGCCAACAGCAGATGAATTAAG
>DASYQG010000270.1:0-11965 GCA_036005825.1 Chitinophagaceae bacterium
ATGGTAAACAAATCCATAGGGCCATCGTGGAATTATAGTTGTAAAATTCTATAAAACATTCCCATAATTCTGTAACAGTTATCGTTTCTTATTAAAATATCTTTGTGTATCAGAAATAAATAGAACGACTTAATGCATAACTTGAGAATTATAGGAACAATTTTTGTAAATTTCATAAAGGTTATTTTTGTGAGAGAAAAGGAATGTTGTAAATAGCCTGAGAATTTTAATTAACCAGTTGGTTTTCAAACAAGCTATGTTTTAAAAGACTTATTCTGCATTAAAGGAATAACATTGTATAGGAAAACAAATGCTCAAGAAGAGAAAATATAAGATAATTGCATCCCTCCTTCTTACAATATTCTCACTAAATACTGTAGTTGGCTTTGCTTGCTCAGTCGGAATTGATATGGGCTTTAATTCCAAACATCATCACGTTGAAGATGCAACTGAAGCTACTGTCCATATTCATTCTGATGGTCAGAAACATATTCACAATGAAAAAAAGGAAAACCGTAATCATAGCAAATCAGATCATCATGACAAGGCAGCAAACCATCATAACTCTGGCAATAAACAAGATAATTGCTGCAATGATGAAGTAACAAAGTTTAGCCAGGTTGATAAAACTGTTCCTCGATCTTTTGACATTATTCATCCACCATTTTTAATAGCTTTCTTTGATGTTAATTACAATGTTGATCTTCCTTCTCCTGGCATTGTTAAAGACATCAAACAATTCGTCCGAAGTTACCATCCGCCGATATCAAACATTCGCATAGCAATTCAGTCTTTCCAGATTTGATTTAATGTTTTATTGAGTCAGCATGGCTATGCCATGTGTATCATTATTCATTTAAAACATTAAATCATTTAAGATGAAAAAAATAATTTTTGCGGCGGCTTTCCTGGCAACAACCTTTGTTCAAAAAAGTTTTGCGCAGGATAGTACGCAGCAACATCAGCTATCTCAATTACTTTCTCAATACTACAATATCAAAGATGCGTTAGTGGCGGGGAATGGCGATGACGCATCTGCTAAAGCAGAGGAGTTTATAAAAACTGCAAACAGTATAGATTATAAGCTTATCTCGGAAGGCAATATCAATGCGCTTTTAAAGGATGCTACTCCAATATCGGAAACAAAGGACATCAAAAAGCAGCGGGAGCATTTTGCCAACCTTTCAAACAACATGGCAGCTTTAGCCAAGTCAGTAAAATTGAGTGCACAGCCTATTTACCAGGCTTATTGCCCGATGAAAAAAGCAAACTGGTTGAGCAGTGATAAGGAGATTAAAAATCCATATTTCGGAAGTGCTATGCTCACTTGTGGTAAGGTTGTAGAGACAATAAATCAATAACTATAAATAGGAGCAGGGCACCCCGAATAATTTGGGGCCTTGCTGATATTGTTAACATTAAAATCAATCAAAATGAAAACATTTCTTTTAATAGCATTCCTGTATGTCAGTATAGGCTTTGTAGCTTGTAGTAATAATAATAGTTCGCAGGAAAGAAGTGCGACTAACTCTGAAACTACCGCCGAGGCAACTAAAACTGACAATACGGATGCACAAAAAAGCACAGGGACGATCAATGATGTTGTTTCTCACTACCTCAGTTTAAAAAACGCACTTACAAATGATAATGGAAGTGAAGCTGCGTCGACGGCAAAAGAAATAGGCGAATCTCTTGCAAAAGTTGACGAATCAAGTCTGACTCCCGATCAGAAAAAAATGTATGCTGATATAAAAGATGATATAAAAGAACATGCAGAACATATAGGTGCGAACGGCTCAGATATAAAACATCAAAGGGAACATTTCGATCTTTTAAGCAAGGATATGATTGACCTTGTAAATGTTACCGGAAGCTCACTAACCTTATATAAAGACTTCTGCCCTATGTACAATAACAAAAAGGGTGCTTCATGGCTTAGTGAAACAAAAGAGATCAAAAATCCCTATTACGGTAAAGGAATGCCCAAATGTGGTATAGTAAAAGAAGAGATAAAGGCTAAGGGATGAACAGGGCAAAGAAAATACTTTTAGGGGTGTTGATGGTATTGATACTAATTCAATTCATTCAACCTGCCCGCAATAAAAGCGGTGAACTATCATCAACAGATATAAAAAAAACATTTAGTATTCCTGAAAATGTTCAACTCGTTCTACAGATCTCATGTTATGATTGTCATAGTAACAACACAAATTATCCCTGGTATTCAAGAATTCAACCATTTGGATGGTTACTTGCAAAACATATTAAGAACGGGAAAGCAGAACTTAATTTCAATGAGTTTAGTTCGTATTCGTTAAGAAGACAAATAAGCAAGCTGAGCGGAATTGGAAATAGTGTGAAGGATGGAACAATGCCTTTAAATTCTTATACAATGATTCATAAAAATGCCCGGCTTTCAAAAGAAGATAAAGCGTTACTTATTGACTGGGCCACGAGTACAAAAGATAGTTTAAGCCCGAACAGATAAAAAGAAAAAAATGAAAAAGATATTTTTCCTCGTGTTATTTATAAGTGCATATTCCTTTGTGAATGCTCAAACAAAGGTGATATGGACTTGTCCGATGCATGCTCAAATAAAAAGGGATAAGCCCGGTACATGTCCTATATGCGGAATGACGCTGGTGAAAAAAACGGTAAAAGTTGCTCCTCCTAAAGTAGTTCCTAAAGAACCAGAGAAAAAGCAAGAGCAAAACGAGATGAAGGATATGGACATGAAGAAAGATACAACGAGGAAAACGGATATGCCTATTGATGAAGAAAAAATGAAAATGGATAGCGTTGAAACCAATGTGGCTGATCAAATTCAAAGTAAAGTGTATGTCCTTCCCGGAAAAAAAGTTCGTTATGATCTCTATGTAAAAGATACGATGGTAAATTTTACCGGAAGATCAAAAAAGGCAATTGCCATTAATGGATCTATTCCAGCTCCTTCTTTGACCTTTACAGAAGGAGATACTGCAGAAATTTATCTGCACAATATGCTTAACGAAGAAACTTCTCTGCACTGGCATGGTGTGATCTTACCGAACCAGGCTGACGGTGTTCCCTTTTTAACAACAGCCAAAATAGGGCCTGGCGAAACACATTTATATAAATTCAAAGTTGTTCAAAATGGAACTTACTGGTATCATTCTCATAGTGGCTTACAGGAACAATCAGGCATGTATGGTGCATTGATATTTAAAACAAGAGAAGAAGTGAGTATGGAACAAAGTACAATGAACCATTCTTCCGTGTCAATGCCAATCAACGATAAATTGTTTAATAAAGAATATACAGTCGTTTTAAGTGAATGGTCAGATGATAAGCCTATGCAGATACAACGTCGACTTCGTACAGCTAACGACTGGTTTGCTATTAAGAAAGGAAGTGTGCAGAGCTATGCAGAAGCAATTAAGGAAGGACATTTTACAACAAAACTTACTAATGAATGGAAACGAATGAAAGCAATGGATGTAAGTGATGTTTATTATGATCGTTTCCTTGCAAATGGTAATCCTGAAATTAATACGACAGAATTTAAAGCCGGAAATAAAATAAAGCTTAAAGTAGTTAATGCGGGAGCTTCAAGCTATTTCTGGCTTGGCTACGCCGGAGGAAAAATAACAGTTATCGGAAATGATGGAAATGACATGGTTCCTGTTGAAGTGGATCGGTTGATCATTGCGCCGTCAGAGACTTATGATCTTGTTGTAACCATTCCGGAAAACATGAGCTATGAATTCAGAGCGACTTCAGAAGACAGAACCGGGTTTTCTTCGCTATGGTTAGGTACAGGTCATAAAATGCCAGCTCCTGCACTTCCAAGATTGAAATATTTTGAAGGTATGAAAATGATGAATGATATGATGAATATGAACGGAACACTGAATGATATGGGTATGAAGATGAGCAATCAAATAATGGATATGAATTCGGTAATGTACCCTGAGATCACTGGTGATAATTCTGCAAGTGACACCACGCAAATGGATCATTCAGGTCATAACATGAATGATATGCAGGGAATGAATATGTCAGCCAGCTCAGATATTGTAACGCTGAGTTATGATATACTTCGCTCACCTGTAAAGACCATACTTCCTGAAGGCCCTAAAAGAACGTTGAATTTCAATCTTACCGGAAATATGAATCGGTATGTATGGACACTGGACAATAAGACAGTAAAAGAAGCTGACAGGATCCTAATTAATAAAGGGGAAGTATTACGAGTTGTTATTACTAATAATTCGATGATGAGACATCCCATGCATTTACACGGACACGATTTAAGAGTGGTAAACAGCCAGGGAGAATATTCGCCATTGAAAAATGTGCTGGATATAATGCCTATGGAAACTGATACCATTGAGTTTGCAGCCAATCAAAGTGGCAATTGGTTTTTCCATTGTCATATTTTATTTCACATGATGGCAGGAATGGGCAGAGTATTTACTTATAATAATTCACCAGTAAACGCTGAGTTACCGGATGCTGATAAAGCTTATCAAATGTTCAGGAAGCATAAGGATCAGAACATGTATCACCTGATGGTCCGTGCGGGCATTGAATACAATGGCAGTGATGGTGAAGCGATGATCTCAACAAATCGTTCTGCTTTGAAACAAATGTGGCATCTTGGCTATTCACCACATCATGGATATGAAAGTGAAACGATCTTGGGAAGGTACTTAGGCGTTAACCAATGGTGGTTCCCATATATCGGTTTTGATTACCATTATAAAAAAGTAGAAGGAGATATGACTAAGTCATCGGATTACAAAAATCTTTTCGGGCAGGTAAGTAACAAGAATGATCGCAACACATTTGTGGTCGGTGTTGAATATACATTACCCTGGTTAGTCATAGCAGATGCAAGAATAGATGGAGATGGAAAGCTAAGATTTCAATTAAGTCGTGAAGATGTTCCGATCACAAAACGTTTGCGCTTCAATCTTATGGGAAATACGGATAAAGAGTATACAATTGGATTTAGGTATATTGTTTCTAAATGGTTTGCTCTTTCAACGCATTATGATAGTGATATGGGATACGGTGCCGGCGTAACCATTACTTATTAGATATTTATAAATAACTATATCTGTTTTGCAGCATTAAATTTATTATATGGATCACTCACACCATCATCAACACACCGAAGCGGCCCCGGTAAAGAAACAACCTGCGCCTGTTTCACACTCACATCATAACATGAACCCTCCAATGGGTCATGAAGGTCACGACCATCATGCAATGATGATCAATGATTTCAAAAAACGATTTTGGATCTCATTAATTCTTACTGTGCCCGTTTTATTGTTGTCAGAAATGATACAGCACTGGCTGAAGTTTGAAATAAAATTTCCCGGTGACAAATATGTACTGTTGATCTTATCCAGTTTTATTTTCTTTTATGGAGGCTGGCCTTTTTTAAAAGGGTTCGTTGATGAAATAAAAGCAAAATCGCCAGGTATGATGACACTGATTGCATTAGCAATTTCAGTCGCTTATATATTCAGTGTTGCAGTCATTTTTGGTTTCCAGGGAATGGATTTCTTTTGGGAACTAGCAACCTTGATCGTGATTATGCTTCTCGGTCATTGGTTAGAAATGAAATCTGTATTAGGCGCTTCAAATGCATTGCAATTATTAGTGAGTATGATGCCTGCTGAAGCACACAAAATGCATGGCGATCATGTGATGGATGTAAAGTTGGAAGAATTGCAAAGAAATGATGTCATTCTTATAAAACCTGGCGAGAAAGTTCCGGCAGATGGAATAGTTACAGAAGGGGAAAGCTATTTGAATGAAAGCATGTTGACAGGAGAAAGCAAACCGGTGAAGAAAGAAAAGAGCGAAAAAGTGATCGGAGGTTCAATAAATGGAAATGGTTCATTAAAAGTAAAAGTATTGCATACGGGAAAAGATAGCTACCTGAATAAAGTGATCACATTGGTGCAGGAAGCACAAAAAACGAAATCGAGAACACAACATCTTGCAGACCGTGCTGCAAAATGGCTTACTTATGTTGCATTGGCTGTTGGGGTAGCCACATTGATTATATGGCTGGCATTAGGCCTTGGTACTAGTTATGCAATAGAAAGAATGGTAACGGTGATGGTTATTTCCTGTCCGCATGCACTTGGTTTAGCCATTCCATTAGTAGTTGCTATTTCAACAGCAGTTTCTGCTCAACACGGTTTATTGATCCGCAACAGAACTGCTTTTGAGAATTCAAGAAAAATAACAACTATCGTTTTTGATAAAACAGGTACATTAACCAAAGGAGAATTTGGAGTAACGAGAATTGAAACGATTGGAACTATTTCCAAAAATGAGTTACTTCAATATGCAGCTTCATTGGAGCAATCATCTGAACATCCTATCGCCGTTGGTGTAATGCGAAAAGCAAAAGAAGAAAAACTGGAAATATTTAAAACCGAAAATTTTCATGCAATTACAGGAAAAGGCGTGGAGGCAACTGTCAATGGTAAAAAAGTAAAAGTTGTAAGTCCGGGCTATTTAAAAGAAAATCAAATAGTGATCCCAGCCAACATCACTTCAAGCGAAGCAGAGACCATTGTGTTTATACTGATAGAAAATCAATTAATGGGTTTTATTGCCCTGGCAGATGAGATCCGTAAGGAATCGAAATCTGCGATCGAAGCTTTTAAGAAAAATGGAATTAAAGTTAAGATGGCAACAGGTGATAACGAAAAAGTGGCAAAAGCTGTTGCCGATGAATTGGGACTTGATGGATATTATGCAGAAGTTTTACCACATCAAAAAGTAGAGATCGTAAAAGAACTTCAAAAGAAAAATGAATTTGTAGCAATGACAGGAGATGGTGTAAATGATGCACCCGCACTTGCACAGGCGGATGTCGGAATAGCCGTTGGCTCGGGTACCGATGTGGCGGCGGAAACTGCGGATATTATTTTGGTAAACAGTAACCCAAAAGACATTTTGAATTTGATCCTGTTTGGAAAAGCGACCTATAAAAAAATGGTGCAGAATCTTATTTGGGCCACCGGCTATAATGCAATTGCAATTCCCCTTGCTGCTGGCGTTTTATACTCAACTGGATTTGTTCTTGATCCTGCTATTGGCGCAGTTTTTATGAGTTTAAGTACTATTGTTGTGGCAATAAATGCGCAGTTGCTGAGGGGGGAGTTGAAATAAAAATTATTTTTTCCTACTCGTATTAAACCGAAACGAAAAACCAATCGCACTGTACCAATAATCGTCTGATAAACTAAAACCAGAAGAGATATCGATCTTTGAGTTGTCGGAAAAAAAATAGGCTAAGCCGCCGTCGACAGCATGATGCGGTTCTTCATTCTTTTTTACGGCTCCGAACATTTCGATATAACTGTACCAGTTCTTTCCAATATTAAACCCCGGAGCGATGGTGTAAACCCAGGATGGACTGCCGCTTTCGCCATCGAGTTCTAAGCCAAGATTATAACCCAACCCAATATTTTCTGATAATGTATGTTGCATGGTAAACACGCAATTAGGAGCCCAATGGCTGGTATAGAATTTTTTGCTGCCAATATTTGAAGGAGCTATGTGAAAAATGAAGCTTGTCTTAGGTAATAATCCTTTTTCTTCCCATAAAGATATTTTGCCACCGATCTTGATAGGGAGTAAACCAGATTCTATTTCATTTCCATTAGGGATCAGCAGTGGAGTTTCTGCAGAGACAAATTCGGTGATCAATCGAAATTCAAATCGTTTGCAGGCGCCGTACTTCCAAAGAACAGTAGGATAGACTAAAACATGCAGATCTCCATTTTTTTCATAATTGAATCCAAATTCAGCTTGTATATATTTCTTCTTTGTAAGATAAGGTGATTCGGTTTGATCCGGCCGATCGGTTTCCATTCTACCTTCTTCCTGGGCTACGCAAAACAATGATCCCATGACAGAATTAAATATGAATAAAACTTTTTTCATGTAGAATTATACTGACGAAGTTAAATTTTATTTGACTCAAATTATTTTGCTTTCTTACTTTTTACTCTTCTTCCAATCAGCAATTTAAAGATATGCTGATTAGAATTTTTTGTAAGACCAAATAAAAAACCACTATTTACTTCCCACATTGGATGAAGATAAAGATCGATCATCGGGCCGAGCAAGTGTTCCTGCATGTTTCCCGGTAAAAAATTTCCGAACTCACCAAGGTTACCATAATATTCAACTCCAATACCAACTTTTTGCTGTATGGTATAAACTGTTTTGAATTGCGGAGAAAATTCGACGCCTTTATTATCGCCACTTACAGCAAAAGCTAAGTTGGGATTAAATGAGAAATACCAGTTGCCAAAAGTCTTATCAACGATGGGGCGCAGTTCTCCTTCCCATACATAGTCTGAAGTATCTGTTAACCGGATAAAACCAAATTCTAATGATAAGCTTGCACCAAATGACCATTTCCATTCTTCCGGTACGGTTACCCTTGGTCGTATATGATTACCGAGATAAGTATAGCCACCCCCGGGTTGAAAACCTGTGAATGTATAAAATCCCAGTTCAAAGTTTTTCCCGAAACCATGCGTTATTTCAAGTGAAGAATTATACCAATGTGCAGAATTTTTGTCGGTTAAATATTGACTGCCGGAAAATGTATAATTGTTGTGAAGCTCAAAGATCGTCCAGCCGGGCAGGGTAGTGGGGGAGGCATACACCTGTATCTCGCTTTCGGCCTGGGAAAAAATATTCGTTGAATAAAGAGACAGGAGCAGAAAGATCAGCTTTCTCATTGTGTTGGTTTACGATTTATAATCTTCTCTTGCGGGTGCAAAAGCGTCAATTACTTTACAATCTGTTGCTGCTACAGCAGAATGCAAAACGTTTGACGGGATTATATGGTACATTCCTGCGGTAAGAGGGCAGGCAATTCCATCAATCACCATATCCAGTTGCCCTTCGATGATATAGGTGATCTGTTCATTGATATGTGAGTGAAGTGGAACAGTACTACCTTTTTTTAGTTCAACATACCCGAATGTTTCTTTTTCACCGTGTACATAATAACCGTTGATGCCGGGAGCCAGTACTTTTGGTTTGATGTTTTTTATTAGGTCCATAAGAGTAGTTTAACCGCAAAGTCGCAAAGAAAGCAAAGTTTCATAATGCAAACCGAGACCTCAATATTTCTTTGCGCCTTTGCGTGAAGCCTTATTTTTCAAACAAGCAAAAGCTTCCACCCACCCATTCTTTATCCTTATTGTACCTCACACCGATCATCTTTCCTTTGCTTAACCTTGCCAGGTTATTTGTTGCAACTGGTCTTGCTTCCCCATCTTTCCAGAAATAAAAAATTCTTATCTCAGCTTTAGCTGGTATATCGGGTGTTTCAATCACATCAGCATATTTTACTTTGCGCTGTAATATCCAGTTCTCAGGATCTTTTACTTTTTCAATATCGGCAGGAGTTACATCGATTACTACGCCTTGCCCAGCAAAAGAGAACAACGGTTTTAAAACATAATTCTCAAGGTCAATCGGCATTTGTTTTATTTCATTTAGAAAATAAGTCTTCGGTACGTAAGGATGATGAATAAACGGCAGCGTGTATTTGCTGATACGATAAAACCAATTAGGATGTGGTACCCATTCAACATCAAGATCTTCAAATAAAATATTTCCTTGTGCCTGCACTTGGGGGGATTGTTGCTGAAGATCATCAAAGATCACGCGGTTGTAAATCCGCTTTACCTGGGTTTTCTTTCCATCATTCATGTAATACAACTTTCTTCCTTCCTGGGTCAATTCAGTTAAACAAACAGGCTTGATATCGAGGTAATCATGTGTGCAATAAAAATCTATTCTTGTTTTTTGTTTATGCGGAAATACTTCAAGCAAGATCACATTCTCCGGCTTTTTATTTCCTACAATAATTTCTTTCAGCAGTTTCAGATATGACTCCCGTTCATACATATCAAGATAAATACTATAGTTAGAAGGAACAGGAAAGTGTTTTCGGAAAACATCATCCAATAAAACCTCGTAAGCAAAAAGCGTAGGGAAGCCCTGCATTTCTATCAGTTGTGGTTCATATTCGCCGCCTTCATTTATACAGATGCCAAAATCAAAAGCGATAAAATGTGAATGATGATTTTCTGCCGGTACCTGCAAATGTTGTGGAATTGCATTTTTTGTAAGTTCTTTGAATTTTGGATCAGCAATAATGTCAACAATACTCTCACAGGCATCCAGCATTTTTTTTGTAAAGTCTTTTGGAACAAACACCGGTGTTTCTGCTACTCTAAATTCTATGGAATCTGGATGGACACTGTTTAAGTCATTTAAAAAGACCTCATATTTCTCTTTAGTAAAATTCTTATTATAATCTTTTCTTATTGCCGGAACCATGCTGCAGATTTTATGAATGAAAGTTAAGTACAAACTCGCAAACGTCCTAAGACAACAATCAAGAATATGATCTCACAGATTACACAGATGTTCACGGAATAATTTCTGTGTAAATCCGTGTCATCTGTGAGAAACAAAAAGCTGAATAGAATTACTGAAAGTACAAGAGTGCCCTTCGCTTCGCTCTGGGTAAACTGTGCAACGAAAGATGATTAGAATTACTTATGCTGGTAAACAACATTAAACTTCAAACCAGGAACCTTAAACCAACTCCGGTTGAAGCTGCTCAATAGATTGATTTAAAAAGTTTGGAAGTACGTGGGAGTAGGTCCACATGATCTTATCAGGATCATTCAAATGTTTAAGCATGCTTACCCATTTTTCTTCGCCATGCTCTTCGATCACTGTTTTTTTCTTTTCTTCAGTTTGCAGGTACATGCTCATACCTACTGCATCAGCTTCGGGGTGAAACTGTGTACCGATCATATACTCATTAAAACGAATACCCATGATAGCTCTTTCATATGGCACATGAGGGCGATTCTTTTCAATGCAAAGAATTTTGGCGCCCATTTCTTCTATCACTTTATGATTTGGCTGAATGACCTGGTAATCGCGGCTGTCAACACTATAAAACGGATCTTTCAAACCAGCAAATACAGGTTCATCGAGACCATCATTCAGCATGTGAACAGGAAAAACTCCAAATGCAGTGGAGCGGCGTTTGCAAACGATACCAACATTATAATGACGACAGGCTAATTGAAAAGAATGGCAGATAAACAATACGTATTTTTTTTGCTCATTAGCGGGATTATCATTCCAACGTTCCACTTCGCTTAACCAGCGGAAATATGTTTCGTCCCACTCCGTATAACGACTTTCCAATGGTGAACCAGGCCCGCCACTTGAAATAAAAATATCATAACTCATGTCCGGCACTTCATTCTTTAGCCGCACATCAAACTCATCCCAAACCAGGTCAAGATCATGAACTTCGCTGTAAGTATTGAGGATTTCACGGATACAACGCATGCCCTGGTTGGCTTTGCCCTCATAAAGGTCGAGGATCGCTACTTTTATCTTCTTAGAGTCGTTGGCCATTTTGCAAACATAATAAATTCTTAACGTTGGCATTTGTCAGATGGGTTGCGTACTTACTAACAAATGTGGATATAAGACGCTTTTTTTCCTCTGCAGGAAGCGGTTATGTTCGTAATTTTTTTGTTATAGTTTTTTACTTAAATCGTAAACTTTATTATTTGCCCAGCTGTTCTGCTACTATTGGGCTTTTGTTGCACAGATTATCCAGAGCGAAGCGAAGGGCACACTTGAGCGGCATCAATTCTATTCGGCTTTCGTGTGATTTGTCAATTACATTTCTGATCGTTGTTTATTCAGATTGCTTCGGCCAGCCGGTTATATTCATTTATCTCTATATACTTATGGCAGGCCTCGCAATGACGTGGTGATGTCAAGTGTTGTATTGATGACTTCAGCTGTTGGGAAAGTTTACATTTTTGCAGAGTGTTCGTCATTGCGAGGCCGACAGATGGCTCTAAAAATTTTTAAGTTTGTTGAG
>DASYQG010000271.1:0-4883 GCA_036005825.1 Chitinophagaceae bacterium
TTTTCCGGTAATACATCCAACAGTTCCACTGTTGCCATCAATGCCCAACCATTTGCTCTTGCCCAGCGGAATTCAGGATGTGTTTTCATACTTTCTACCCAGCCGTGCATATACAATCCTTTTTCTTTATTGAACATACGTTGAGCATACAACTTCACCTGGTTTACGGCATCATCGAAATATTTTTTTTCTCCAGTCAGCTTTCCCATTTGTGCAATCGCCGGAATTGCCATATACATATCATCAAGCCATAAGGTATTTTTCTGTGGACGGTTGCGTGCAATCGTACCATCCTTTAAGCGATACTCTTTAGTAAAAACATACTTGATATAACTATCAATCATTGGACGCAGGTTATTTGTCAATCCGCTTCGCTGTGCCTTTATCATTGATGCACAAACAGCGCCGGCATCATCCAATGCATGCGGGTCTATAGGCTGATTGAACAATCTTTGACTCCGGATATACTCAATCGGAAATTTTTGTTTTACTGCAGCAACCCATTTGCTTAAAAATTCAAATCTCGTTTTTACATAATCACTATACTTACTATCACCGGTAGTTTCAGCCACTCTTTGCATAGCAGAATAAGTAACGCCCCATTCATAACTTGTTAACCGGAAATCACCGGCCTTCAAAATTGTATTCGTGTCTAACCTGTTGATGTCATCAACAACTCCGCCGTTTTGTTTATTGATCATTTGCGCCGGGGTAACAGCATCCAGGTAATTAAACACTTTGTCAAGAACTGCTTTTACATTCTCCTTTGATGGTGCGCCATAAGGAACAGGGTAGTCGGGCTTCATTAAATGAAGCGGAGTAGTTACATCATTTGCCTTTTGCTGTGCAAAAGCGCTGGTTATTCCGTAACAAGCTATAAGGAAAACGATTACTTTTTTCATGATATAAACGATTTTTTATTTTCAAAAGCCACTTCAAATGAAAAAGACCCCGATTATTTCGGGGGCTCTTTTTCGTTGACTACTGCTGCTTATATCTATTTTAATATCCCGGGTTTTGCATCGCTTGTTTTTGTGCCGGAGTCAAGGCAGCTCCACTTGCTTGTATCCCATCTAAGAATGTTTGTGGAATTGGACGTAAAAGATGTTTATCTGCAATATTAGTTGCGGCTTCAACATTAAATGCCTTAGCTCTTGAAACTAATGTTTTCGTTCTGGACAAATCTGCCCAACGGTGAAATTCTCCCATTAATTCACGGGAACGTTCATCTAACACAAGACATAACATTTTATCATAAGTATTAGCTAGTCCTAAAGTATTAATAACAAATTGATCTTGTACAGGTAAATTATTAAAATCAGTAATAGTCAAACTTGCAGAAGCTGCAGTAGTTACGGGAATATTATTTGATTCATAATATGAATTTCCCGCATAAAATGAATTCGAAACACCTGCTGGTTGAAGAGATGCAGACAGCAAAGTATTACCACCATCATTGTAAGCAGTTCTGTTTTCTCCGCTAACGAATTGTGCCCTTGTACGAACTGGATTAATATAAGGCAATGCATCAGCATAACTACCTGTACCAGCTTTAGCCAGCCTGATCTTTGCTTCAGCAGCAATTAAATAAGTCTCTGCTGAACGGGCTAAAATAAAATCTCTGTGACCCTGAACATCATTTAAAGCATTTCTTGAACCATCCAAATATTTACTTAAAGATGGGAAAGCTTGATAAACCGTTGTTAAATCAGTATTCAGTGCACCATCTGTTGTTCTGCCATTTGGATATGCTACATAAACGGTTGGTATTTTTCTTCCAGTGCCATTGACATCTCTAACAAGAAGATTAGTATCAATTGTGCCTTTACAAATTTTTGATAAAGGAAATCGTGTATCACCTGGCTGATCGATCACGAACATAATTCCCAGGTCACCTTTAATATTTGAAGAAGAAGTTACACCATTTATAGCGCTTTTAGTTTTAAAGGATTTCCAAAATCTTGAATCATTAACCATATCATATAAACGGTAGTCGTAGTAAGTGGTCGCTAACCTGCTAAAAGGTCTGTCGCCGGTTAGATCACGAGCCATTTGGTCCTGGATATCATACCTGGAAACAAAATACAAATGCTGCGTATTCCCCGTACCAAGATTGGTAGTTACATCATTGGTTAATTGAGCAGAAAGGATAATTTCCGGTAAATTTTCATTTGCTGAGTTTATACCTGTAAAATTCCATATACTTTTAAAATCGGCAGCCAATGGATGCCTTGAGATCACCTGGTCACAAAGAGTAACAGCTGCCGCTAAGTCGGCAGCGACAAAAGAAGAGTTCCATGAACTGTTTATTTCACTTGCCCTGTATAAATATGCTTTTGCTAAAAAGTGTGAAGCAGCATCTTTTGTAATACGAAAAGGGCCTCCTGAAGTTGGTAAAAGATTAGCTGCCTGTTGTAAATCCTTAACTATTTGATCGTATATATCTTTTGGAGCTGCTCTTGTAAATTCCAATTCAACTGTTGTTGATGGTGATAACTTAAGTGGTACAGCACCAAATTGACTTACCAATCTTAAATAGCAATATGCCCGCATAAAATATCCTTCCCCTAAGGCTGTGCCCTTAATGGCAGCAGATGTGGAAGTGCTATTTGTAGCATTTTGAATTAACAAATTAGCATCTCCGATTCCTATATATAGAGCATCCCATTGATTATTGACTCCTTGCAAATTACCATTGGTAGCAAGAGCGGGATTAAAAGTTGGATCATAATTGTTCCAGGGTGAATTGGAAGGATCTCCACCGACATGAAATTCATCCGTTCCATAATTAGCAGCACAATAATACCATTCTCCATTTGTCGGAACCTCAAAAACCTGGTAATACGTACCCACGGCCAATTGTTGTATGCCAGCATCAGTTTTATAAAAGTCATTACCTTGTGCCGTTGTAAGTTCTTCTTTCAAAAAATCTTTTTTGCAAGACGGAGTAGTAAAAAGTACTGCCGCAACAATGATCAGTTTATAAAAGTTTTTATACTTATTCATATAATTCGAATTAATTATTATTAAAATGATGCATTGATTCCAAGTGTATAGCCTCTGTTCCAGGTTGGGCCTACGACATCCATATCACGGAATTTAATCTGGGAGTAGAGCATCCCTGGGTTTTGCACCTGGGCATAAATTCTTAAGTTAGATACTCCCGCTTTAGCAATTGGTTTAAAATTATATCCCAATGATATGTTTCGGATTTTAATAAATGAAGCATGCAAATAACCTAATGACGCATAATAAGGATCGAGTGGCGCACCACCCGCATTGAAGATGGGCTTTTGAAATTCAGCAGTTGTTGTATTATTTTCAGTATAATAGTTAACCTTTCTGGTAATATAGCGTGCAGGTTCTGTTTCACCTCCATAATTATACATATAGTTCAATCGTCCGTATAAAAAGATAGAAAAGTCGAATTGTTTATAGCTAACAGTATTTGTCATACCAACTATCCAACGAGGCCTGGTCCATCCAATTATCTGGCGATCATGATTTCCATCAATTTTGTGATCCCCGTTAACGTCTTCAACCCTTACATTACCAGCAGAAAACGAATTACCATTGGCGTTAAAAGCCTGCATTTCAGCTGCATCTTTTGGTTGCCATAACCCGATCGCCTTGTAACCATAAATTACTCCAATTGGCTGATCAATGAACCAGGTATTGGATATATCATCTTGTTTTCCGTTGGATAATGTTACAATGTGATCTTTTTGCCATGCAGCACTCGTCGTAGTAGTCCATGTTAGATCTTTTTGCTTAACATTCACTGTTGTTAGCGTAATATCAACACCCGTGTTTGCTGTTTCACCGATATTAGCAAAAGTGGTGGTGAAACCTGTAACAGTTGGAATAGATCTCTGCAGTAATAGATCTGAAGTGTTTGAAGTATACACATCCACACTTCCGGAAATTCTATTTTTGAATAAGCTGAAATCAACTCCGACATTATATTGAGTCGTTTTTTCCCAACCCAGTTCCTGGTTTGCCAAAACTGTATTTGGTATTGAACCTGCAGTACTGGAAGTATAAAAAGGATAAAAAAGTGAAGTTACTGGACCTTGTGTTGCATAAGGTGCAATGGCCGAATTACCCGTAACACCGGCACCAATTCTTAATTTTAAATCATTGATCCAACCCACACCATTCATGAAATCTTCTTTGCTAATTCTCCAGGCAAATGCAGCTGAGGGAAACCATGAATATTTATGTCCTTCTGCAAGAACAGAAGAACCATCCTGGCGGGCTGAAACAGTTAATAAATATTTATCCTTAAAGCTGTAGTTAAGTCTTGCCATGTATGACACAAGCTGTTGCTTAATGATACCAGTCCCGGTACTAAGTTGCCCTGTAACTGTACCACTTGATAATGAATTCCATAATTGTGAAGATAGAGGAATTCCGAGACCTGTTATAACACTTGTATCCCTTGTATAACCTGTTGCACTTTGTAATAAAGTTAATCCAAAAGTGTGGTGGCCAACGGTTCTATCGTAATAAAGTAAATTATCTAATGTATAAGAATAGGTACTGTTTTTGAGGAGCGAAGCATAGCTACTGCTTCCTCCATTTGCCACTGAGTTCTTATCAATATAAACTCCATCACGATAATAAGCCAGGTCCGGACCAAAGTTAAGACGATACTTCAATCCTTTTAATACAGGGGCAAATGAACCAAAATCTACCTGGGCATATAAACTCCCAAAAGCCCTCAGCGTTACTCTTTCATCAATATTATATTTCCATTCATCAACAACAGTCTTAACAGCATTATCGGCTCCCGGAAACGAGATCCTGTTACCGGCAGAATCAAAAGGTACTGCAAAAGGGAATACTCCTCTTGCGGATTCATATAATCCGCCTTGCGGATT
>DASYQG010000272.1:0-3412 GCA_036005825.1 Chitinophagaceae bacterium
TTGCCAATGTTGAAAGTAATGCAGCCGTAGGATTTGTTTTTGGAAAAAACTGGCCGGCAATTACTGTGGCAAGACTTCCGAAAATATAAAAATCGTACCATTCAATGAGTGTGCCGACAGAAGAAGCAAGGATCACACTCCTGATGCTCGTTGGTTTCATGCATTTAAAATACTGAATTAGTTCTTATCCCGACAAAAAATTAAAAGGAATGTAGCGTATAATTATTTTCGGAATGAAGTTGAGGAAGCTATTAGTCCACTCTCTTCATTCTTGGATATTTTATAGGGGACACGATCAAAGGAAATTTTTCAACTATTACATTACTCGTATCTAATCCGAAACCTTTTTCCTCTGATAGGGAAATCTCTTTAAGCCAAAAGTGAAATTTCATTAATATACGTTCCGATAGTGGCAACTCATTATCATCGCTCAAATATTTTTCCATCACCATAAATTGAAAATCGCCGGATATAGTGTTTCGTTCCAGGCTATCATACCGGCTTGTCACACTTACCTCTCTATTTGCGACCAGGTCTTCGACTACTTTTTTAAACATTAAATTAATACGGGGTTGTACTTTGAATCCTAAACGAAACTCAACACGAATTATATCATTGGGGATAATGTGAGTTACCATATATTCAGCGGTATAAGGGTCGTCAAGTGTGTCTACATGTACCAACCAATAAATATCTGCCCTTTTCGGTTTTTTGTCTAATAAAGAGTAGATGACCTTATGTTCAATTTCTTTTGGGTTATCAGCACTTGTGAGATAAACTAAATGGGTTGCATATTTCGGTACACTTTTATCATTACTTAATTCCTGGATCTTTGGAACATAATGATCAAGCCGAACGAATTCAAGATATCGATTTTTGATCCTTCTTGCTCTAAACCAGGCATACATCACAAAAAATAAAAGACCTCCAACAAGGAGAGTAACATATCCTCCATGCGGAAACTTGTTCATATTGGCATATAAAAAACTCAACTCAATAGTTAAATAAACGGCGAGGTAGATATAAATTAAAAATGGCCTGGTTCGATGGACAATTAAATAGTTTGCAAAGAGAATTGAAGTAGCGATCATCGTTACAGTGATCGCAAGCCCGTATGCCGCTTCCATATTTGATGCTTTCTGGAAAAAAAGCACCATACCTATACATCCAAAGAATAATAAAAAATTTACCGCAGGGACATAAAGTTGTCCTTTGGCTTCTGTGGGATAATTAATTCTCAGCTTTGGCCATAAATTCAAACGCATTGCCTCACTTACAAGTGTAAAAGAACCTGAAATAAGAGCCTGGCTTGCAATAATGGTTGCTGCAGTGGCAATAGCAATACCAAAATAAAGAAACCATTGCGGCATAACACCATAAAAAGGATTGAAACCTGATTCAATTATTTCTGAACTGATCAGTTTACCAGGATAATTTTTCAATAGCCACGCACCCTGGCCAAGATAGTTTATGATCAGGCAGGTCTTAACAAAGATCCATGAATACCTGATATTCCATTTACCGCAATGTCCAAGATCAGAATATAAAGCTTCCGCGCCAGTGGTACATAAAAATACTCCGCCAAGAATATAAAATCCCTTTGGATAGCTTCCCAATAATTTAATTCCATAGTAAGGATTGAATGCTTTTAATACGGACAGACCATCCAAAAGATGAATCAGACCTAACATCGCGAGCATGATAAACCAAACACTCATCACAGGACCGAAAGAACGTCCGATAAATGAAGTGCCAAATTGTTGAACAAAAAACAATAGGGTCAATATTCCGATAACAATATAAATAACGGTCCATTGGCTTATATCATGAAATGCCGGCACTTGTTTTAGACCTTCGATAGCAGATGTAACCGAAATCGGCGGAGTTATCATTCCATCGGCAAGTAAAGCTGCTCCCCCGATCATGGCAGGTATTACAAGCCATTTTTTTGTACGCCTTACCAATGCAAAGAGAGAAAAGATCCCCCCTTCTCCTTTGTTATCTGCACGCAAGGTTAAGATCACATATTTTATAGTTGTTTGTAAAGTAAGCGTCCAGATTATAAGAGAAAGCACACCAATTATTAATTCCTCTGATATTGTTTTGCCGCTAATAATTGCATTTAAAACATAAAGCGGTGAAGTCCCTATATCACCGTAGATAATTCCGAGAGCAATTAAGAGACCTGCAATAGTTACACGATTGTGGGAAGACATCCGGACTAAAATTTTGGCGGTCAAAAGTATAATGCGAAATGATGGCTGTTTAATTTTGAAGAAAATCTTTATAAAATCTTTATGCGACCTTTAGCTTATCAAGTTCTTCCCAGCAATCAAGAAACTAAATTTGCACAGGAAATTTTTTCATGAATAAATTTTTTTTCAAAAGACATTCGAAAAGCAAGCAATATCTGTTTAGTGTAATAATAACTGTATTGGTGTCGGCAATCTGCTATGGATTGTCCGGGTTTCTGGGTTACCGAGTGGTTGCATTGATCTTATTACTTACAGTCTCTTTATTAGCAATAACATTTGATATCCTGCCTGTGTTGCTCGCAGCTACACTCAGCGCATTTGTATGGAACTTCTTTTTTATCCCTCCAAGATTTACTTTCCATGTTTATACAACTGAGGATACCATACTCCTGATAATGTATTTTGTTATTGCACTGATCAATGCTGTGCTTACATATAAAATAAGACAGGTTGAAAAAATTTCCAGGTTAAAAGAAGAAAAAGCTAATAGTGTTAAATTATATAATACGATCCTGAACTCGTTATCACACGAACTACGAACTCCACTTGCCGCTATTATCGGGGCAACGGATAATCTACAGGCCAATGATCATCTTACAAAAGAAGACAGGGAACAATTGATCGCTGAGATCTCCAAAGCTTCTCTAAGATTAAATCAACAAGTAGAAAACCTGCTGAATATTTCCCGTCTTGAATCAGGCCATATAAAACCAAAAAATGACTGGTGTGATGTAATTGAATTAGTTTATGATGTAGTGAAGAGGGTTGAAGAAAATAACCCGGGAAGAAGGATACATATCAGCATTGATCAAAACCTGCCACTTTGCAGCCTGGATAAAGGAATGCTTGACCAGGTCATTTATAATTTATTAAACAATGCGGCAATTCATACAGAATCAAATTCCAGGATCGATATTTCAGTTACTTGTCCTGTAGATATATTGAACATTGTTATAGAAGACACCGGCAAAGGTTTTATAGATGTCGAGATAAAAGATGTGTTCAACAAATTCTCCCGTTCTAAAGATCTGAAAGCATCGAGCTCCGGGTTAGGCCTTTCGATCGTAAAGGGATTTACAGAAGCAATGTCAGGAAGTGTAGAACTTGAAAAAACAAATTCACATGGATCAAGGTTTGCGATATCGATACCGGTAAAG
>DASYQG010000273.1:0-5226 GCA_036005825.1 Chitinophagaceae bacterium
CATTGATTGAAAAAATGCCACACATGATCAAGATCCATGGAGGAAATATGTTTGGTAATTGGCTTAATGCTTCAATGGCTTCTTACAAATTGGATGGAATTGATGAAAGGCTACAGGAAGCTATCAAAAGATCAACGGAAATTTTTACATCTCTTAATCAAATACCGGGAATAAAGATCTCCCCTTTAGATAACGGTACAAATATTTACAGCATGAAGTTTCCCTCAGGAATACAGGGACAAAAATTTGGCGAGAGTCTTAACGGATATTTTATCCGAATGCCAAGGCCAAACGAAAATGGTGAAGCAAAAATTTCAGTAAATGAAACGTTGCTTTATCGTGAGCCAAAATATATTATTGATGCTATTAAAGATTCGATCAATAAAGCGAAATAGATTGAATAAAAGATCAACGATTTAAAAAATCAGTGTATAGTTTTTGCATCAGCGCTTTTGCAATTCTCTCATGCTCTGTATTTGATTTGCCTTCTTCAAAAACAATTCTTTTTCCTAAATTGTCAAATAGGGTCCGGCTACTATCAGTTACAAAACCAATTCCATCATTGTAAGTAAAAAATGCCCAGTGCTTTGAAGTTGAATCAAAAACATTTTTACCAAACGTAAATGGATCAGTTTTGAAATGAAGTTGCTGCGCTAAGCTGCCAGCCATGTCAAGCTGATCAACCGTTTTATCAATAATAACATTATGCTTTTTTAATGCACCGCCCAACCATAAAATGGGAATACGATAATCATCAGCACGTTTTCCTGTTATCGGCAAATAATGTCCATGATCAGCAGAAATAATTACAATCGTATTTTGCCACAATGGCATTTTCTTTAACTCATTTATGAAACTATAAATAACTGAATCAGTATAGTGAAGTGAGTTAAGAAATTTAGTTTCCTTATCATTTCCATTAAACACAGTGGGAACCGGCGTTTCAAATGGTTCATGGCTGCTCAACGTAAGCCAGCCTGTAAAAAAAGGTTGCTTCATTTGTGGTATATCATTTACCAGTTTTTGCATCACCGCTTCATCATGTGCTCCCCATTTGGAGTTCATGTCTTCATCTTTAAAACTTCCTTTTGTAATTAACCGTTGAAATTTTTGTGCATTGAGATAGCTTTTAATGTTCATGAATTCTGGTTCACCCCCGTAATAAAACCGAGTTGCATAATCATTGTCTGAAAAAACTTTTCCCAATCCCTGAAGCTTCGCTGTTTTCTCCGGGTAATTTACAATTGAACCTTTTGGCAATGCGGGATACCCGCTGATAATAGCACTGATGCCTTTATCTGTTCTGTCGCCTGAAGAATAACAATTGCTGAAATAGATCCCCTCCTTCATCAGCTCAGGAAAAAATTTGATCACTGGTTTCCCTTCAATGCTTTTGTTCAAAACCTTTTCAGTAAAACTTTCCCAGATAATCAGAATGACATTTGGCTTCGCTGAATTGCTATCGTTAACGAATTGTTCAGTTTTTCCTTCACCCTCAAATAGAGGTCTTATAATTGCATCGGCCTCTTCACTTTTCATGTATTCATACAAGTTCTTATTTAGCTGGTTCATTTGTATGACCGAGAACATAAAATTCCATGATGCATTAATTGCCGCATTGTTTGCATATTGATTATTGCTAAAAAAAACACTGCTCTGGTTCAATGGTGATAGTTGAAATCCTCCCCGGATAGGAATGATAAGTGCTCCAAGAAATAATACTACCAACAATGTCTGTACAAATCGGTATTTATTATTTTCTAAAAGAAAAATTGATTTTGAAATAGCTTTTCTGAAAAGCCAGAATAATAAAAGATACATAATAATAAGGCAGATAAAAATTAATCCCAACGGAAGGTGATTGATAGAGGCCCATGCTTCTTTCGGACTTGATAAAAATTTTAGAGGAGTCGAATCAATTCTCGTTCCCCATGCTTTGAAGCTTTCAACATCAGTAATTGTCAATAGTAATTGTATAAAAAGAATAACGCAAGTATAAATTAAATAGATCCATTTTTTTCTGAAAAAAGGAATAAATAATGAAGCGATCACGAAGACACAAACCAGGATTGTTAAATACGCCGCCATTGAAAGATCCATCTTTAATCCAAACCATAAACTTTGTAAGACAAGCGAAGTAGCAGTTTCCTTTGCGTAGGGTATTGTAGATAATAAAAAAAATACCCGGGCAACTTCAAAAAAAATTACCCAGCTAAAAAGATAAATAAGTAGGAAAAGTATTTTCTTCAACATCTCGTAAAATTAAAAAAGCATCCCGATAAATTGGGATGCTTTTCTTTTCTAAGTCATTTGAGATAATTAACTGATCTTTTCCACCTGCATATAATTCAGCTCGACAGGCGTTGAACGACCAAATATCTTCACGGTTACTTTCAATTTTTTCTTTTCATCATTCACTTCTTCGATCACACCGTTAAAGTCATTAAATGGTCCTTCAATGATCTTGATCGTTTCACCTACTATGAATGGCTCACTCATGCTTACACCACCCGCTTCAGCCATTTCATCCATTTTACCAAGCATCTTATTCACCTCAGCTTTCCGTAAAGCGATCGGATGCTCTTTCCCAAGAAAATGGATCACATTGGATGTATTCTTGATTGTATCACGAAGATCATCAGAAAGCTTGCCATCCAGTATCTCGATCATCACATAGCCAGGGTAATAGTTACGTTCACGCATTACCTTTTTGCCATTTTGTACTTTATATACTTTTTCCACTGGTAAAAAAACTTGCTTAACAACCTTATCCCACCCACCACGTGAAACTTCTTTATCAAGATATTCTTTTACCTTTCTCTCCTTACCGCTTACTACACGGAGTACAAACCACTTTGATTCGGCGGCTTGCGGTGTTTCTGTTGAATTTGTTGTTTCCATCTTAGAAAATATTATAGATGAATTTCAATGTCATGTTTGTTATAAAGTCCATGCCCGCAACCAAAGCTGTAATAACTATTGTTGCTGCAATTACGATCATTGTTGATTGCTGAAGCTGTGTCCATGTAGGCCAGGTCACTTTTTCCATCAATTCTTTATAACTCTCTCTAAAGTACGTTGCGATCTTGTTCATAGTCGTTTGATGTTTGATGCTCGAGGTTTGAGGTTATGAGGCAAATAAACTTCGAACCTCAAACCAAAAACTTCAAACTATTTAGCACGGGTACTAGGATTCGAACCCAGACTGAAGGTTTTGGAGACCTCTGTACTACCGTTATACTATACCCGTAGAAAGCTAAAAGCTATTCCGTATTACCGAAACAGCTTTTAGAGTCTTATTTTACAAAGATAAAAATCTTTGTATTTCAATCAAAGCTAAAAGCTTGCCGCTTGTAGCTTATTTTTTATTTCAAAATTTCAGTCACCTGGCCCGCACCTACTGTACGACCACCTTCACGGATCGCGAATTTCAAACCTTTTTCCATCGCAATTGGCTGGATAAGTTTTACTGTCAGCGATGTATTATCACCAGGCATAACCATTTCAGTACCTGCTGCTAATTCTACTTCACCAGTTACGTCTGTAGTTCTGAAATAGAACTGAGGACGATATTTCTGGAAGAATGGTGTGTGACGTCCACCTTCTTCTTTGCTCAATACGTAAACTTCGCATTTGAAATCAGTGTGCGGAGTGATAGAACCTGGTTTGCAAATAACCATACCACGACGGATCTGGGTTTTTTCAATACCACGGAGCAACAAACCTGCATTGTCACCAGCTTCACCTTCATCAAGCAATTTGCGGAACATTTCCACACCTGTAACTGTAGAAGTAAGTGGAGTTGGTATCAAACCTACGATCTCAACACCTTCGCCAACTTTAATACGACCTCTTTCAATACGGCCAGTAGCAACAGTACCACGACCAGTGATTGAGAATACGTCTTCAACAGACATCAGGAACGGTTGATCAACCGGGCGAGGAGGCAGAGGAATATAGCTATCAACTGCAGCCATCAGCTCATCGATTGCAGCCAACCATTTTTCTTCACCAGCCAGTGCGCCAGTTGCAGAACCCTTAATAATAGGAGTATTATCACCATCGAAACCGTAGAAAGTTAATAATTCGCGGATCTCCATTTCTACCAGTTCCAACAATTCAGGATCATCAACAAGGTCAACCTTATTCATGAATACCACCATACGAGGTACACCCACCTGGCGAGCCAGAAGGATGTGCTCTTTAGTTTGCGGCATTGGACCATCAGTAGCAGCCACCACAAGGATAGCTCCGTCCATCTGGGCGGCACCGGTAATCATGTTTTTAACATAGTCAGCGTGACCAGGACAATCAACGTGAGCATAGTGACGGTTAGCCGTCTGGTACTCAACGTGAGCCGTATTAATCGTGATACCACGTTCCTTTTCCTCAGGTGCAGCATCAATTTCATCATACTTTTTTGCTGTAGCCAAACCACTTTTCGCAAGAATGGTTGTGATGGCCGCAGTAAGTGTTGTTTTACCGTGGTCGATATGGCCAATGGTACCAACGTTAACGTGGGGTTTATCCCTCTTAAAGGTCTCTTTTGACATGTTATCGGTTTTTAAAGTTGTTTTTTATAATTATGTGCCCGGCTTCAGTGCTACTATTTAGCTTCCGTTGCGTCGCACTCTTCTACGTTCTATTTTCTATTCAGCTGTGAGTGGTTAGGAGTGATTTGTGAGTTTAATACTCACCATTCACAATTCACCATTCACCTTTTGAGCCGTTAAAGGGAATTGAACCCTTGACCTCTTCCTTACCAAGGAAGTGCTCTACCACTGAGCTACAACGGCTGGCATAGCTAACGAGAGCATTCTTCAATTCCATCAATAAAAGAACTATTCTAAGAGCGGGAGACGAGGCTCGAACTCGCCACCTATAGCTTGGAAGGCTATCGCTCTACCAAATGAGCTACTCCCGCATTCAATTTGAAATTTTAGGTCTCAAATTTAAAATTGAAAGATCTGTGGGCAGAGAAGGATTCGAACCTCCGTACTCGTGAGAGAACAGATTTACAGTCTGTCGCCTTTAGCCACTCGGCCATCTGCCCATCGTATACCGGATTTACAAATCCGATTCACAGAGCCACTTGTCGGAATCGAACCAACGACCTACTGATTACAAATCAGTTGCTCTACCAGCTGAGCTAAAGTGGCATTATGCTTTTAATTCCACTTTTTTTCAACCAACGACCTTCCCGATTTTAATCGGGATGCTCTACAG
>DASYQG010000274.1:0-1752 GCA_036005825.1 Chitinophagaceae bacterium
AATAAAAATGAGAAAGAACCAAAGATCACCCCATAACATACAAATACGATAGATCATATTACCACCAGTGATGCGGCCAAATAAAGATGCGATAAGTATAAATGGAAAAAACAACAACATAATGCCAATGAAAAGTAGCAGCGCATAAATACAATAGATCCATTGAAGAGGCTTAAGCAATGAACGCATCAATAATTAGTTTTTAAAAATGAAAGTGGCATTGTCTCCTCGTTGATGCAATCGCACCCTAATGTTCCGTTAGCATCATAACAATCCAAAATTTTGGCAACAGTACCGCATTGTTGAATAATAATGATAATACTAATCTTTTGTTTTGTAATGCCGCGAATAGTAAAAATAGGACAAGGTTTCTTATGAAGATCCGACCTGGCCCGGTTAACCTCACCGTTTCTAAAAATCCCCATTATACTATTTGCATTGATATGATGGCAATCCATCCGGCACAGTGCAAACTTTGTGTACTCAATACGAGACGGATTCCGGTTCAATACTAATTTCTTTTTGGGTTCAGTACGGATCTTTATAACAATAAATGCAAGCAACAGCATCACGAATACAAGAGAGATAATGACATTTTTTGGTTTCATCTATTGCAACTTGCAAAATAGCCTAGTTTACTTAGTTCTTGATGTCAAATTTTTTATCGTCACCGGGACAATTACAGCTCCATTCAGTATCCAGGTCGATCACCGTAACTACTTCAGTTTTTTCATTGCATTGTGCAAATACAATCCTTACTTTTTGATCGTCCCTTGTAATTCCTTCCAATGCATAACGAGGACATCTTGAATTTTGCAGATCACTTTTGTTATAATTTATTTTTCCATTCTGCATTATTTCTTCCACTTCGGCTTGTGAAATTTTTCTGCATTGCATCCTGCACTTTGCATGATTGCTATATTCAAGATATGAAATGCGGCGATCAAAACCCCTATCACGATCAATAGTACCCTGGTCTTTTTTTGTATCATTATTGGTAACTGTTGCCCTTGTTTTCGCCGTCTCTTCGTGCTTGCATTGCCTGATAATAAACAACAGCACGGCAAGTATTGCAACCAATATTATCGGAGCTGCTTTTTTCAACTGCACATTCATTCTGCAAGTATAATTGATTTTTATTGAGTCGGCTTTTGTGCTGCTATCATCGTCCCTTGCGTCGCACGCTTGTGCGTTTGGTAATTCTGTTCAGCGACCCACCCCTTTAAATTTTCCTTTATGAAACATTCTTTATCCCCTCCTTAGGAGGGGATGGGAACTTTTCAAAATGCTTGAATATTCTATGGGGTGGGTTTGGTGAGTATAGTAGCTACAGCACAAGAGTGCGACGCAATAAAAGCTCAATAGCCATTACCCAAGTCAGAACCATAAACTATAAACCACAAACCTTAAACTTTTCTATCTTTGCGCCCCATGGCCGAAGCAAGAACAGTTGCATTTCATACGTTGGGTTGCAAGCTCAATTTTTCTGAGACCTCCACTCTTTCAAGAATGTTGGAGAATGAAGGTTTTGAGAAGAAAGAGTTTGATGACCAGGCAGATGTGTATGTTATCAATACTTGTTCTGTAACCGATAATGCGGACAAAGAATGCAGGCAGATCGTTCGCAGAATCCAACGAAAAGCACCCGATAGTTTGGTGGTGATCACTGGCTGCTATGCTCAACTAAAGCCGAAACAAATAGCCGAAATTCCGGGAGTAAATTTGGTCTTAGGTGCTGCGGAAAAATTCAAC
>DASYQG010000275.1:0-3156 GCA_036005825.1 Chitinophagaceae bacterium
TCTTTTCTTATTGACTGATAAGCCCGTTCTATATGTTGCTAATGTGGATGAAGCATCTATGCATACAGGAAATAAATTTTCCGATGCTTTGAAAGAAGCTGTGAAAGGCGAAGGCGCTGAAGTGATCATTATGAACAATTCTATTGAAGCGCAGATACAGGAAATGGAAAATCCTGATGACAGGCAATTATTCATGGAAGAATATGGAATGAAAGAACCAGCACTTGATCGCCTGATACATGCCACTTATAAATTACTTGGTTTATATACTTATTTTACTGCTGGTGTGCAGGAAGTTAGAGCATGGACGATACATGAAGGTTGGAAAGCACCGCAGGCTGCCAGTGTTATCCATACTGATTTTGAAAAAGGATTTATAAAAGCAGAAGTGATAAGCTATGATGATTTTATAAAGTATGAATCAGAAGCTGCCTGCCGCGAAGTGGGTAAATTAAGAATAGAAGGAAAAGAATATTTGGTGAAGGATGGAGATGTGATGCATTTCCGGTTTAATGTTTAATTGAAGTGAGCCTATTAATTCTCACTAGACACTTTTTTCAAATACGATCTTAAAACCTTGACGTGGTTTTTTGAATACTGCTCCATTATATATTCAATCGTTCCATCTGGTTTAATCAATACCAGCGTAGGATAATGCACCCCTAATCCTGGTAAACTAATCTTTTTAATTTCACTCGCCTCTCCCCCATCAAAAACCGGGTAAGTAACATTATATCGTTGTATGAATTTTTCTTTATGCCCAGCATCCATCGGGAGAGGATCGACACCGACAATCAGTAATTTGCTTGTATCAAATTCATTTCTTAAATCATTTAGCTCCGGTATTGATTTCAGACATGGAAAACAGGTCTGATAAAAATAGTCGAGCAAGATGTACTGCCTGGAATATGTTTCATAATTTTTACCGGATAATATCTGAATCAATTTAGCTTTATTTATTTTGCTTTGAATTAATCCTGCCCTCAATCTCTCATGTTCCTCTAGCCCCTCTTTTATTTTTTTATCAGTTGTATGTATATAAGAATTAGTAACTGTATCAAGTTCTTTCAATATTTCATCTGAGGTCTCCATTACCGATCTCTCTTCCATTTTATACTCTTTAAACTGAGTTCCGAACTTTTTATGAATATAGATTTCACTGTATCGGGTAATAGAATAATTATCATCACTTACGTATAGTATACTACGCCAGTCCTTTTTATTACTGAAGAATAAAGCATAATATCGCTCCTTCTCATTATGTTCTACGTTTACTGCATTTACTTTTCCTGCCGTAAGATATTTTTTAAAAAAGGAAGACGGATCCCAATAGGGCAAAAATTTCAAATGACCATCACTTGAATTTTCCCCAACATAATAAGTATTGTTATATGTATATACATAATAAGTTGTTGCATTTTTATAAATTGAGAACCCCGTATTATCACCATAAAAAAGTTTAGCTATTTTATCAGAACCATTATGATATAAAAAAAGCTGCTCATAATAACTGGTATCGTTTTTCAAAAAATTTTTATACGCTGCGGAAATTTCAACACATTGTTCTTTTTTGGTCTCATAATACATTTGACATTTCTTCAAAATGTTATCCCATTGATTTTGACAAAATGCTTCAGACTGCAAACAAACGACTAATATGAAAGCAAACATTTTCATTTGCAAAAAGATTGCGAGAAGGCGCCAGAATGCCCTCTCTAAAATTAAATAAAATTTTTTTGGGTATCAGAAGAGGGCACGAACTGAGGCCCGGCCTATATGCACCGTTCTCGCATCACCCGGCTTTCTGCCCTCATACACAAAATTCAATTCAAGATTATTGAGTAATCTTTTGGTAAGATCAATACTCCATAGATAATTACTGCCGGGTAGTAACCCATCAAGCATGATATAGCTTACTGTTGTGTTGGCCGGGAATTTATAATCAATATTGCTGAATGTGAATTTACCCGTGATCGAACTGTTTTGAAGTACATTGTATTTTGTTTCGATATTTATAGAATTTGAAGTTGATTTCTCGCCGCCGTATAATGGACTGTTCTTTTTGTTATCAAACTCATAACTTGTCGCCAGCCTGAATTTTGTTCCTTGAATAAAAACAAGTCGTGGCTCGATATTATAAATATCCAATTCATAGTTACGATTGGCAAAACTTGGTGTGTATAACCCATTAAACCCTTTTTTACCGCTGACCTCAAATGTGATCGACCGGCTAAAATTCACCCTGGCTTTCAAGGTCCAGTCATTTAACTTACGGCTTTCATATCCATAGGTAAGAAGGATCTTGGCCCTGTTGCGCAGGTTGCTAAAATCAAATCCCCATTTGCTGCTAAACCGGTTGAATGAAAATGTATTCAGGAGCAAAGTATTCAATGTGATCAGCGCTGTATCGGCGAGTTCATATTTAAAAGGATTAAACTCGGTGCTTCCTTTGGCTATTGATTTCTTAGATACCTGCAATGATGATTTATAATTAGTACGGGCAATAAATTTTTGAAATCCTTTTATATCACTCTTATTTAATACCGCTCTTGGATTTAATTGAAAGCTGTAATTGAAAGTTGTATAATTCGCTTTTACAAATCGATTGGTGGGTGTAAATATGCGAATGAACTTAGCCTGGTCAGGGAACAAGGCTTCTTCAAACTCATTTAATTGCTGGATATGGTCATTATTATAATCATTCCATGCAAACTGACCGGTGCCTGCCGGCACTTCGAGATAAGAAAAATCTCTTTGCTGCTCCTGCCCCGTTCCTAATTCGTACAAAACATTTCCGATCACTAAACCCTTCCATTCATTGATGAGATATTCAGCTCGTCCAAGGATAGTTTCATCTTCCTTTTGTTTGGAAACATTGTTGAGGACCTTTAATTTTCTGAAAGTTGTATTCAATAAAAACTGGTGATGCTGATTCGATAACAATTCAGTTTGCAGATTTAAATTCAAACTCCTGTCGCCTTTAATAAAGTTTTTGCCAACAGGATATTTATCAGAACGGGTAAAAAAGGTAATGCCATATTTATTATTCTTTTTTTCAGATGACTTTAAGTAAGCAGAATAAGTATCAAATGAAAAACTTTGGTTCGTTAAAGTATCTGTAGCCTTGTCTTTTGTTTTATTATTTTCAAGTGTATA
>DASYQG010000276.1:0-5483 GCA_036005825.1 Chitinophagaceae bacterium
GTTTGTGAAAAATCACCGCTGCTATCGGCATCAGTTGCAGCATTATTGATAGAAATTATTTTTCCATTTGCATCATAAGTATATGTACTGAGACTTTTAATATTTATTGCTGAATCAACCGAGTTGATCAATTGACCTCGATCATTAAAATTAAATTTTAATGTAGATATAGCTTTATTGTTATTCGTTGTAACCTTTAGAGTTGTTCCATTTATTTCACCCACTTCACTAAAATCAGATGAGGCTCCACCTTCAGGTGTGATACCTTTAGCTGTAATATTTTTTATATTGTTAGCAGAATAAGTTTTCATTAGCCGGGTAATATCAGCGGCTGCAACAAGATCTTTGTAATAGTATTGGGAATTGGCTGCAAAATAAAATATCAGCAAGAATAAAAAAGGCAGTTTTTTCATTGGAATGAATTTCAGTTCAAAAGTACTTCAAACTGTCTATAACGAAAAACAAATGCTGTTAAGTGTTTCTTGTTTATTTTTAAGAAAAATTAAAGGTGAGTCACACCCCGCTGAGGAAAGAAACTGATTGCCTGAATTGCGGTGCTACCGTACTGGGGCATTATTGCCAGGTATGTGGGCAAGAGAATACTGAGCCAAAGGAAACCTTCTGGCACATGTTCACTCATTTTTTTTATGATATCACCCATTTCGACGGAAGCTTTTTTGTTACACTGAAAGATCTTTTATTTAAGCCAGGCTTCTTATCAAAAGAATATATGCTTGGTCGCCGAAAGAAATACCTGCATCCTGTGCGGATGTATGTTTTTACATCAGCCGTTTTCTTTCTCGTATTCTTTTCCATGTTTCATGTTTCAGAAAATGATGTTTCAGTAAACAATCAAAGAACCAAGGTAGAAGAAGGGTTTAGTACGATCAAAGAAGAAGCGTTAAAAAATGCAAAAACAAAAGAAGATTCTGCCGGCATAACAAAAGGACTTGAACTTTTAGGTTACAAGGAAAAAAATGAAAACAAATCACCTGATTCGATAGTAAAAAACAAAAACTCAAAAAGTGGAGTTAATTTTAGTTTCGGAGGTGACGTTAGTAATTATAAAACTTTAAAAGAATATGATTCTGTTCAGGAAACTTTACCAAAAAATAAACGAGATGCTGGTTTATCAAAGATCTTCACAAGAAGAACTGTCGGGCTAAATGAAAAGTATAAAGGCGATCAGCAAAAAATTGCCGTCGAACTGATAAATAAATTTATTCATTCTATTCCCTATCTCTTATTTGTATCATTGCCGCTCTATACACTATTCCTGAAACTGCTCTATATACGTCATCGTAAGCAATACTATTTTGCTGATCATGGAGTGTTTCTTATTCACCTGTACGTTTTTACATTCCTGTTCTTGCTTTTTTATTTTGGATTAGATAAACTGAGAGAACAAACTCACTGGAAAGGAATAGGTTTTGTACAGGCAATATTGATACTAACTGGACTTTTTTATACATTAAAAGCCATTAGAAATTTTTATAAGCAAGGCTGGGGTAAAACGATCTTAAAGTTTATAATTTTTAATATTCTTTGCGTTATTTCACTTGTATTATTGTTTGCTTTGTTTTTAGCATTAACCTATTACCAGATCTAAAATTTAAATATGTCAAATTTATCCGGATCATTTCTAAGACTTGTTTCAATAATGGATGACCTGCGTGAAAAGTGTCCGTGGGACAGGAAACAAACGATTCAAACTTTGCGGCACATGACGATAGAAGAAACATACGAATTGGCCGATGCAATTACTGAAGAAGATTGGAATGGTATAAGGGAAGAGCTTGGCGACATGTTATTGCATATAGTTTTCTATTCAAAGATCGGGGTTGAACAAAACAAATTTACACTCGAAGAAGTGATCAATGGTATAAGTGAAAAATTGATAGCCCGGCATCCTCATATTTACGGTGATGTAAAAGTGAATGATGAAGAAGATGTAAAAAGAAATTGGGAGAAACTCAAACTTAAGGAAGGTAAAAAGTCAATTCTAAGTGGAGTTCCAAAATCGTTGCCCTCAACTGTAAAAGCGATGCGACTGCAGGAAAAGGCAAAGCAGGTTGGTTTTGAGTGGAAGAATAAAGACCAGGTTTGGGAAAAGGTGGAAGAAGAAATGGGAGAGTTGAAGGCTGCAATTGGCGATTGGCAATCAGCAGATCATGATGATTTAACAATACAGCATAAAAAAGTGGAAGAGGAATTTGGAGACCTTATATTTTCGTTGATCAATTATGCACGATTTTTGCGTGTTGATGCCGAAAATGCGCTGGAAGTGACCAATAAAAAATTTATCCGGCGGTTTACCCAAATGGAAGAAGAGGCCACACAGAGCGGAAAGGACCTGGCAGATATGACCCTTACAGAAATGGATTCCATCTGGAACAATATAAAAAAACGGACCTGAGCATTTGAAAAAATTAACTCATATTCTTCCCAAACCACATGCATGGTTAGCGAGTGCAGCTATTTTATACCTGCTGTCTTTTTTATTTACGCAAACACTTTCACCTGGCCGTTCGATCAAAAACGATATCAAAGAACTTGAAAATTTTGTTCGCTCTAAGCATAAAGAATTCAATACTCTCGTTGCTGATACCTCATTAATAAAAAGACTTGCATTTAATACTTATTCGAAGAAAGAAATAGAAGAGCTTTCCTCATCAAAATATTCTACAGGGATCTTTGTTTATAAAAAAGATTTTGGAGGAGGTGAACTTAAGTTTTGGAACAACCAGACCAGTTTTCCTCCTAATGAAATTTTTAGTTATCCTGATACGGCTTATTTTGAGCAAAGGCCGAATGGGTTTTATATCTGCCTCAAAAGCACATTTGGCCTTGCTGCCAAACACGATTCAATAGCTACGATCGGGATGATACCGGTTATGTATCAATATTTTTCATCATTAGCAGATCAGTTTCCGTATAGCAAAACCGCTTCTTCAAGAATATCTATCTCTGGTTTGCCAACCGAATACCCGGTGACAGGTCTTACTGACAATATCCGTTTTTATATTTCCCCGGTAATAAGCAAAACCCCGGATACTCTAAACTTGAATATCATATTCAAATTACTGGCGGTATTGTTATTATTGATATATATTCATTTTATCGCAGAGAAAATTTCAGCAGAGTATGGTTTTTGGAAAGGGCTATCATTTTTGATCGTTACTCTTATTTCCTTAAGATTATTGAGTTATTTTTTCCCAATCCCTTTCAACTTTCGACAATTCGAATTATTTGATCCCAGAGTTTATGGCTCAAATCCAATACATAGGTCTTTAGGCGATCTGCTTATTAATTCGATTTTCTTTTGCTGGGTAGTTTTGTTTTCATGGCAAAAGATCCGGTCTACAGGCTTTTATAATTTATCGATCAAAAGAGGAATAATAAAAGGTGTTGCCGGAAGTTTAGTTGTTGTAGCCGTTACTTTTTTAACAGCATACATTATACGGAGCCTTGCCGCTGACTCAAGTATTTCTTTTGATGTGATCAATTTTTTTAGTCTTATTGAAACTCCTTATACGATTTTTGGTTTTATTGCTTTATCAATTTTGGCTGTGGGGTATTATTATTTTATGAAGATAATGACACCGTTATTGTCTTTGTCATTTAACAATAACATGGTCCCAGTATATCTTATAATCGGTGCGGCAGGTCTTACTTTTCTCACTTTCCAGGTTGACAATCCCTTACTCATATTTTATATTGTGGTTCTGGGCTGGCTTATTTTTTATGTATGGTTATCTCAAATTAATTTTTTTGGAATAACTAATCAGCGCCAGACAATGGCTGGGGGTTTGTTCTGGATATTTATTTTCTCTGTTTCACTAACTGCAGTTATTATAAATGCTAACCGGGAAAAGGAGTGGCAATCACGAATTGGTATCGCCGAGAAGGTCAACCGTCAAACTGATCCTGATAATGAACGGGAACTGGGCATTACACTTACCTATTTTGATAACGATTTTTTTGCTCCAAATTTTTACAGGTTTAGCCAGGATCGGAAGTCAGCGATTTTTTTACGTGATAGTCTTCTTAGTCAAAGTGATTACTTGAGAAATTACAATTCCAGGCTTTATGTTTTCGATGCGCAAAAAAATCCGCTTTATAACGATCAGCCGGGAACTTACAATGACCTTGAGACCAAAATGGAAATTAATGCCAGGCAAACTTCCGTGCCGAATTTATATTATTTCAATACAAGCTTCAACAGTTACACATTCATTTTTAAGCAAACAGTTGCTGATCCTTCAGGAAATATACTTGGTTACTTTTTTATTTTATCAGACCCGGATCGTGGCAGCTCTGATGAATTGGAAGTGGAACTTTTTAAAAAAGGCGATTGGGATCCTGAGATTGGACAAAACTATTCATATGCAGTATATGAAGATGATATGCTAACTCTTACAAGCTCATATAATAAATATCCATTCCATACGACTTTAAAATCTTCTGATAGGCCTGTCGAAACGGTTGAAAGAAGGATTGCAACGGGTTATACAGAATTGTGGTATAAGGCAAAAAACTTCACGTTAGAAGACGGGTATCACAACAAGTTTGTTGTTGTAGTAAGAAAAAAAGCAAATGTCTTGGAGGCGATCACTTTGTTTTCTTATATTTTTTGTGTCTTTCTTTTTTTGGTCGGAGTTTTCAACGCATTGGTTTTACTACTTCGTCTTGGGGGAGATATCACAGAATTTAGAAGGATCTTAGAGTGGAATATTCGTACCCAAATCCACAGCACAATAATTTTCATCAGCATACTTTCATTTATCATTATCGGTGTATCAACCATTTCATTTTTCATCCTTCGGTATAAACAGAATAATGAAGAGCGGTTGGGGAGAACTATGGATATTACTATAAAGCAAATGGAGCAAACACTTGATAAAAGACGGCAATTGGATGATCTTATTGCTATATATGACTCGGTTTCGAACGATCAGGTGACCAGGCTGGTAAACGAAGTTGCCGAAATACATAGTGTTGATGTGAATGTTTATGATACCAGCGGAAGATTGTATGTGAGTTCTCAACCTCTTATTTACAGGGAGAATTTTTTTAGCAAACAAATGCACCCGCTGGGGTTTTATCATCTTAACAAGCTTCGTGAGGTACTGCACTTACAAACAGAAAATCTTGGGCATATTTCATATATGAGTATTTACGCACCACTCAGAGGCAAGGATGATGGGAAAGCTTATGCATATATTAATATTCCTTATTTTTTATCACAAAGTGAATTAAAACAGGAGATATCAAACTTTCTTGTGACTATCATTAATTTGAACGCATTTATTTTCCTGGTTTCCGGTGTGATCGCATTATTCATTACAAACCGTGTTACAAGATCATTTTTACTCATCAGTGAAAAAATGCGGGATGTCAGTCTTGGACAAACAAACGAAGAAATAGATTGGAAAAGAAATGACGAGATCGGTGGGCTTGTAAGAGAGTACAATAAAATGGTG
>DASYQG010000277.1:0-5488 GCA_036005825.1 Chitinophagaceae bacterium
ACTTGATGAAACGGCAGGACTAAATCTTAAAGCAAATTATTTTTAAATCAAAACAAAAAATCCGTAAAACGGTTAGTGAGTTATGAATTTATTCGACGTTTATCCGATCAATGATGTTACTATCGTTAAAGCGAAAGGCTCCTATGTATGGGATGACAAAGGCGAGCAGTATCTTGATCTGTATGGCGGGCATGCCGTCATTAGTATTGGCCATACACATCCGCATTGGGTGAAGAGAATTGAAGAGCAGTTGGAAAAAATTGCTTTCTATTCCAATTCAATTAAAATTCCTTTGCAACAAGAACTTGCTAGCAAACTTGGAAAGGTTTCTGGTAAAGAAGATTACCAGCTCTTTCTTTGTAATAGCGGTGCTGAAGCAAATGAGAATGCATTGAAGATGGCTTCTTTTCACAATGGCAGAAAAAAAATTGTAGCGTTCAGCAAATCATTTCATGGAAGAACTTCATTGGCTGTAGCCGCTACTGATAATAAAAATTACATCGCACCAGTAAATGAATCCGAAAATGTGATCTTTCTTCCTTTAAATGATGAGGAAGCACTGCAGCAGTGTTTTGAAAAAAATGGCAACCAGATATCATCTGTTATTATTGAAGGAATACAAGGAGTTGGAGGAATTAATGTTGCTGAGGTAAGTTTTTTGAAAAAGATCCGTTCGCTATGTGATGAATATGGTGCTGTTTATATTGCTGATAGTGTTCAATGCGGTTATGGAAGAACTGGTAAATTCTTCAGTCATGATTTTGCCGGAGTGAATGCAGACATTTATACAATGGCCAAAGGAATGGGAAATGGATTTCCCGTTGCTGGAATTATTATTGCCCCGCACATCAAACCTGAACATTTTCAATTAGGAACCACATTCGGTGGTAATCATCTTGCCTGTGCTGCGGCATTAGCTGTTCTCGAAGTATTGGAAGAAGAAAAATTAATGGGCAATGCGACATTGGTTGGTAAATATTTAAGAGATGAATTGGAAGCGATCCCTGAATTAAAAAATGTGAGAGGTCGCGGCCTGATGATCGGTTTTGATGTGCCTGAAGAATTAAAAGATCTAAAAAAGAATTTGCTCTGGAATCAAAAGATATTTACCGGTGAAGCAAAACCTAATGTGATTCGTCTATTGCCTAGTCTTGCTTTGAAGAAAAGAGATGCGGAGCAGTTTATTGATTCGATAAAAGAGGAAATAGCTTTGTTGCAAGAAACTGCAAGCTGAATAGCATCATAGAAGTACAAGAGTGCGACGCAACAAAAGCTTAATAGTAATTCAGTAGCTTAGTACATATTAAACTTTCAAACTTGAAACAGTTCATTTCAGTTAATGATGTAAGAAAGATCGATACGTTGATTTTATCGGCATTAGCATATAAGGCTAATCCATTTTCTGATAAATCGCTTGGAGCTAATAAGCGTATCGGTTGCTTGTTTTTGAATCCAAGTATGCGTACAAGGCTAAGTACACAACTCGCTGCACAAAATCTTGGAATGGAGTGCATCATTTTCAATGTTGGACAAGAAGGTTGGGCTTTGGAATTTGAAGACGAAGCCATCATGAGCGGCAATACGGTGGAGCATGTAAAAGATATGGCGCCGATCCTTGGAAAATATTTTGACATTCTTGCGATCCGAACTTTTCCATCACTGAAAAACCGGGAAGACGATTACAGTGAGCTTTATATAAACCAGTTTATTAAGTATGCAGGGATTCCCGTGGTGAGTTTGGAAAGCGCAACACTTCATCCACTTCAATCACTTACTGATATTATAACGATCACTGAAGAATTGAATAAATGGGAAAAGTCACGAAAACCTAAAATCGTTTTGACGTGGGCCCCGCATGTAAAGCCATTGCCGCAATGTGTGGCAAATAGTTTTTCGCAATGGGTGAATGCTTGGAATAAAGCAGATTTTGTAATTACTCATCCTGAGGATTATGAATTGAGCGAAGAGTTTACAAAAGGCGCAACGATCACACATGACCAGGAAGAAGCACTAAAAGATGCCGACTTTGTATATGTAAAGAACTGGAGCACTTATAATGATTATGGTAAAATTTACACGAACGATCCGAAATGGCAATTAAAGAAGAAACGCTGGTCACTAACAAATAATGCAAAAGTCATGCATTGCCTGCCCGTAAGAAGAAATGTGGAGTTGAGTGATGCAATACTGGATGGTAAAATGAGTATTGTAACAGAGCAAGCCAGCAACAGGGTTTGGGCTGCACAAGCTGTACTCGCCGAAATACTACGCAGGAATGGATAAGCTGTATGTTATAAAAATTGGGGGAAATATCATTGATGATGAGAAAAAGCTTTCATCGTTCTTAAGGTCATTTGCTTCAATTGAAGATAAAAAAATATTGGTGCATGGTGGCGGTAACCTGGCAACAAAGCTGGCTGTGAAAATGGGGGTAGAACAAAAACTGGTAGATGGAAGAAGAATTACTGACGCAGAAACATTGAAGATCGTAACAATGGTTTATGCTGGTTATGTAAATAAGAATATTGTTGCACAATTACAAAGTTTTACTTGCAATGCGATCGGACTTAGTGGAGTGGATGGTGACATAATTCTTGCACATAAAAGAAAACACCCGGTAATTGATTATGGTTATGTCGGTGATGTTGATTCCGTGAATTCTCCATTGGTCAAAAAGTTACTCGATCAAAACCTTGCACTGGTTTTTGCACCCATCACTCATGATCAAAGCGGGCAATTGCTGAATACGAATGCCGATACTATTGCGCAGGAAATTGCAAAAGCAATGAGTAGTGCATATGAGGTGAAACTTATTTATTCGTTTGAGAAAAGCGGGGTACTGATAGATGCAGATGATGAAAGCACGGTTATTAGTAGCATCGATCCCGTTTACTACAAAGAATTGAAAGCAAAAGAAATAATATTTGCCGGTATGATACCTAAGCTTGACAATGCATTTGCAGCATTAAACAGTGGGGTCAGTAAAGTAATTATCGGTAAAGCAGAAAATTTAGAAGAATTATTGGCAGGCAGATCAGGAACAGCAATTGTAAATGAATAATCAGCTGCACATATTACAAAATGAAGCAATTGAACTTTTAAAGCAATTGATCGCTGCTCCTTCTTTTAGTAAAGAAGAAGATAACAGCTCTGCACTTATAAAAAACTTCCTTGAAAAGCACTCAATAAAAGCAGAACAACATCTCTATAATATTTGGGCGAGAAATAAACATTTCGATACGACCAAGCCGACAATTTTATTGAATTCACATCATGATACTGTAAAACCAAATAAAGGATATACGCTTGATCCTTTCTCACCGATTGAAAAAAACGAAAAATTATTCGGACTTGGAAGTAATGATGCCGGTGGAAGTTTGGTTTCTTTGATCGCCACGTTTCTTTATTACTATGATATAGAAAACCTCCAGCATAATTTTATACTTGCTGCAACGGCTGAAGAAGAGATCTCTGGTCATAATGGAATTGAAGCTTTGCTTCCACAATTAGGAAAGATCGATTGTGCAATCGTTGGCGAACCAACACAAATGCAAATGGCTGTCGCCGAAAAAGGATTGATGGTATTGGATTGCACTGCTAACGGACGAGCGGGACATGCAGCAAGAGAAGAAGGTGATAATGCAGTTTATAAAGCAATAAAGGATATTGAATGGTTTCGTTCATTTAAGTTTGATAAGGTTTCTGATCTGTTAGGCCCGGTAAAAATGAGTGTGACTGTAATTGAAACAGACAATAAAGCTCATAATGTAGTTCCGGCGCAATGCAGGTTTGTGGTGGATTGCCGGGTTAATGAGCTGTACACTTTTGAAGAAATGCTGGAAGTCATAAGATCAAATGTGCAAAGTGAAATAAAACCAAGAAGTACAAGGTTAAGATCAAGTGCAATTGCATTAGATCATCCTTTGGTTAAAGCAGGTTTGAAAATGGGAAGAAATTATTATGGCTCACCTACTACTTCTGACAAAGCGTTGATGGTTTTCCCCTCATTAAAGATCGGACCGGGAGACAGTGCAAGAAGTCATACAGCAGATGAGTATATTTATATTGATGAAATAAAAAATGGAATTGATTTGTATATTCAGCTTTTAAATCAACTTGTATGAAGTTGTGGCAAAAAGATAAAACCTCATTAAAAGAAGTGGAAACATTCACTGTCGGCAAAGACCGTGAGATGGATATGTACCTCGCTGCTTTTGATGTGCTGGGTTCTTTAGCTCATATTCAAATGCTGGAATCAGTTGGTTTGCTTACAAAAAATGAATTATCACAACTTCAGCAAGAGCTTAAAAATATTTACAAGCAAATAGAAAAAGGTGAATTCAAATTGCAGGATGATGTGGAGGATATTCACTCGCAGGTAGAGTTATTGCTTACCCAAAAGTTAGGGGACGTTGGCAAAAAAATTCATGCTGCCCGCAGCAGGAATGACCAGGTGCTTGTAGATATAAAGTTGTTTTTAAGAAATGAGTTGGAAGAATTAGTAAAAACAATTCAACCATTCTTTGACTTGCTGCAAACACAAAGCGAAAAATATAAAGATCATTTATTACCGGGCTATACACATTTACAGTTAGCAATGCCTTCTTCTTTTGGTTTGTGGTTTGGAGCTTATGCCGAAAGCCTGGTTGATGATATGATAACATTGAAAGGAGCTTATGATGTTGTAAATAAAAATCCTTTAGGTTCGGCGGCTGGCTATGGTTCATCATTTCCTATCAATAGGACATTGACAACTAAACTTCTTGGATTTGATGAGCTGAACTATAATGTAGTGTATGCGCAAATGGGAAGAGGAAAGACTGAAAGAATTGTTGCACAATCCCTGGCGAATGTTGCCGATACACTCAGCAAACTAAGCATGGACGCATGTTTGTACCTGAATCAAAATTTTGATTTTATTTCTTTTCCCACTGAACTGACAACAGGCAGCAGCATCATGCCACATAAAAAAAATCCTGATGTGTTTGAATTGATACGAAGTCATTGTAACCGTATCAAAGCTCTCCCCAATGAAATTATGATGATGACAACAAATCTTCCGTCAGGTTATCATCGTGATCTCCAATTATTGAAAGAGCATCTGTTCCCTGCCTTTAAAACATTGAAAGATTGTATTGAAATGGCTGGCTTAATGTTAAGTAATATTGAGATCAAAAAAGATATTCTGGCTGATGAGAAATATAAATACCTGTTTAGTGTAGAAGAAGTAAATAAATTAGTAAATGCAGGTATGCCCTTCCGCGATGCTTATAAAAAAGTGGGATTGGATATTGAAGCAGCTGATTTCAAATACGATACTTTAGTTCATCATACTCATGAAGGTTCAATAGGAAATCTTTGCACGGAAGAAATAAAAAAACAGATGCAAAGGGTTGTTGAATTTTTTCCTTTTGGATCAGTTCAAAATTCTATAAAAAATCTTGTCGCTTAAATACAATATTTCAATCTCCATAAAACTTTAGGTAGG
>DASYQG010000278.1:0-3806 GCA_036005825.1 Chitinophagaceae bacterium
TATAAAAAGGGCCGTGATTTTTTAAAACAGGCGAAACGTCACTTTAGATTGCTTGAGAAATTTGACTAATGTCAAACGGTGTTCAAATGTTATGATTTGTTAAACTTAAAATTTTTATCCTCAAAAGCAACGGTTTTTGACAAAAAACCGTTCTAATCTAACGTAAATGATAAACGATTTATATGCTTAAAAGAGGTCTCACCGCATTAGCCTTATTCTGTGTCATTACCACGGTTGGTCAAAATTATACACCGACAGATGCAGGTTCGAAAGTTCGGTTTGTAATAAAGAATTTCGGTATCAATACCGGCGGCACATTTGATGGACTTACTGGTACTATCATATTTGATCCATTAAATCTTACCAGCGCCAGTTTTAACGTAAGCGTTGACGCTAAATCCGTGGATACTGATATGGAAGGAAGGGATAATCATTTGAGAAAAGCTGAATACTTCGATGTAGAAAAATATCCGAAGCTCAGTTTCAAGTCAACAAAGATCACTACCACAAATAAAGAAGGTTATTTCTATATGTTTGGGGTTATTACAATAAAAAATATATCAAAAGAGATTAGTTTCCCTTTCAAACAAACAAGCAAAGACGGTGGAATTCTGTTTGAAGGAGAATTTAAATTGAACCGTTTGGATTTTGGCGTAGGTGGAAAAAGTTTTTCAATGGCTGATGAGCTTAATGTTGAGCTTTCAGTTTTTGCAAAGAAAAATTAGCACCTTCATTCTTACGAGCATTTAGTTTTACCTCACCTGTTTATTTATCTTACCTGTTAGTTTGTACATTCGCACGGTGCGATTAACCAGAATTTTTTTTATTGGCATGCTCATTAGTTTCCTCGGTTCATTGCCGTTAGGGACATTGAACATTGCTACGATGCAAATAAGTATCAGCGACGGTGTAATACAAGCATTACAATTTTCTTTGGGATCATTGCTGGCGGAGATGATCTATGTACGTCTCTCATTAGTAGCAATGGATTGGGTTCGCAAGAGGGAGTTCCTGTTTAAAATACTTGAATGGATGACATTGGCAATTGTATTAATACTTGCTGCATCCAGCTTCTACGCAGCCATGAGCCCAACAGTAAAAGAAAACGTGTTTCTTAGCAGCCCGCTTCCGAAAATCATACTTGGCTTTTCGATGAGTGCTGTAAGTCCTGCTCAAATTCCATTTTGGTTTGGATGGAGCACGGTTCTACTGACAAAGAAAATCTTGTTGCCGCTTAACAATCATTACAATTTTTATATTGTAGGCATTGGATTGGGAACCCTTATTGGCAATTGCGTATTTATTTTTGGCGGTCGTATCGTTGCGGATAAATTGCAAAATAGCCATCATATCATCAATTGGGCGATAGGGGGCATTTTTTTGATAACTGCAATTATCCAAATTTGGAAAATGACGAGGAAAAAAACAACAAAGCATAAATTAGAACATCCGGAAGAAGTAACGCATGGCTTAGAGAAAAAGATGGAGCATCATCCGGAGAACGAATGATCATCCGGAAAAATTTAAAAAAACCGTAAGGCAGTTTTTCAATGAAGAAATTTTTTCAAAAAGTTGGTAACTGGGAATTATGGCCGTTTGATCTTATCTATGCACCGGTGTTTATTGTTTGGTTGTATTATAGTCTTAAAGCAAGGTCACTGTTTTTTTTTACACCTTCCAATCCAACATTGATCTTTGGCGGATTTGAAGCCGGTAGCAAAATGGAAATGTATCGCCAATTACCCGATGGCTCTTATCCAAAAACGTTCTTAATTACTCCAACCCATACGATCGATGCTATAAAAAAAGAAATCAGATCTATAGGATTAGATTACCCTTTTGTTGCAAAACCTGATGAAGGCATGCAAGGTGTTTTATTCCGGGTAATTGAAGCAGAAGAAGAATTGATCAAATATCATAGCATCGTTGGCGTCAATTATATCATTCAAACTTTTATTGATCTGCCAATGGAGTTTAGCGTTTTTTATATCCGTTATCCGGGCGAAACAAAAGGAAAAATAACAGGTTTTATTTTAAAAGATTATTTGCATGTAACAGGTGATGGAAAAAAAACACTGAAGCAATTGGTAAATGAACATCCAAAAGCCATGCATCGTTTAACGGAAATGAAAAAGAAACATGAAGCAAATTGGGTAACTATCCCAAAAAATGGAGAAAATTATTATCTGAGTGTGGCTGGCAATCATAATCGTGGTGCCAGATTTATTAACCTGCATAAAGAAATTGATCAGCGTATTCATAATGTATTCGATCGGCTCAATAATAAATCAAAAAGTTTTTATTATGGACGTTACGATCTTAAGTGCACTTCGATCGAAGATCTGAAAGAAGGGAAAAATATTATGATCATTGAATATAATGGGGCCGGCGCTGAGCCAAATCATATTTATGATTGCGGCATGAGTTACGGCAAAGCATTAAAAGTGATCGCCGCACATTGGCGTGATCTGTATCGCATCGGGAAAATAAATAATAAGAACGGAGTGCCTTACTGGAGTTTCAAAAAAGGCAATCGTTTTATGCAACAATCAAAAAAAATATTTAAAGAATTACAAAAAAGAGATCTTGAGTTAGGTTTGTAACAAGTAAAGCATTCCTGTATTTGTATGATCGAAATAATCAAAGTTTTTTTTGTTGGTACATTAATAAGTTTCCTGGGGCAACTACCGCTTGGGAATATGAACCTGACTGCAACTCAATTAAGCGTACAGGAGAATTACAAGAATGCGTGGAAGTTTGGTTTGGGGATCGTTTCGATTGAAATAATTTACCTGCGACTCGCATTAACGGGAATGGATTGGGTTGTTGAACATAAAGTGGTATTCACTATCATGGGTTGGCTTACCGTGATTGTATTTGTTGCATTAGGGATTTTGGCTTTTTTAATGGCACGCAAACAAACCACTGAGAAGAAAGGGCTCTTGCTAAATAATAAAATGAATCGCTTTTTACTGGGTGTTGTTGTAAGCGCTATAAACCCTGTGCAGATCCCTTTTTGGTTTTTATGGAGTACACAATTGCTGAACAGTAAATTGCTGTTGCCAACGACTGCACAGTTTAATTTATTTACAGCAGGAGCAGGGCTTGGCTCCTTAGCAGGACTTGCAGTTTATATACACGGCGGCAAATGGTTGATCACTAAACTAAAAACAAGTAATAAGGGTTTGAATGTTTTTATGGGAATTGTCTTTATACTTGCCGGTCTTTTCCAGTTGTACAATATGCTTTTCAAAAAGAATACATAAACTTGTAAAAAAATAAAACTATGGCGATCAAAGATGCTTTTATTACTGAATTGAAATACGAATCATCGTTGACAAAGAAAATGCTTGAGAAAGTTCCACTTGACAAAAAAGATTGGAAGCCACATGAAAAATCAATGTCGATCGGCAGACTTTCAACACATGTAGCGGAGATCACACATTGGATCTCTGATATAATTCATATTGATGATTTTGATTTTATGAAAAATTACAACTTCAATCCCCGTGTTGCTGCATCGACCGAAGAATTATTGGAAATTTTTCAAACCAATCTTGATAAAGCAATAGAAGATTTATCAAATATGAATGATGAAGATTTTGCAAAAAACTGGACGGTAAGGAGAGGCGAGCAAGTAATGTTCAGTACACCAAAGAAAGTTTCTATGCGTAGCTGGGGCTTCAGTCACATGATCCATCATCGTGGTCAATTATCAGTTTATTTACGTTTGCTTGATGTTCCAGTTCCGGGAATGTATGGTCCGAGTGCGGATGAAAAGATGTAATATTAGCTTACAAAAGAAA
>DASYQG010000279.1:0-2774 GCA_036005825.1 Chitinophagaceae bacterium
AGCAGAATGGGAATATGCATGTCGTGCCGGTTCTCCAACAACATATTTTTTTGGCAACGACGAAAGCGATCTTGAAAAATATGCCTGGTATAATAAAAACAGTAATGCTGCGTATCATAAGGTCGGGCAGTTGAAACCAAATGCTTTTGGTTTATATGATATGCTCGGAAATGTAAGTGAGTGGGTGATGGATCAATATGATGAAAATTACTTTACCAAGATGAAAGACGTGACGGCGAATCCTGAATTAAAACCCACAAGCCGTCATCCGCGACTTTTAAAAGGAGGTTCTTATGTTGACGAAGCAACCGAACTTCGTTGTGCGAACAGAACAAAATGGTTATCAGAATGGAATAAACGTGATCCACAAATACCAAAAAGTAAATGGTGGCTGACCGATGCACCATTTGCCGGATTTAGATTGGTTCGGCCATTAAAACAACCATCAGCGGATGAAATAGAAAAATTCTTTACCTTATATCTCTCAAATTAAAAAACCACTTTTTTATGAATACAGAAAATAAGAATTCCCGGCGTGATTTTGTAAAAACATCTGCAGTGATTACAGGTGGTATTATAGCAACGCCGTTGTTATCAAAAGCAAACTTTTTCAGTGGGGCTGATGACACGATCAAAGTAGCATTGATCGGTTGCGGTGGTCGTGGTACCGGTGCTGCAACACAAGCCCTTACCACAAAACAAAATGTAAAATTGGTTGCCATGGGCGACGCTTTTCGCGACAGGATCGATAACTCTTATAAAGAAATGACTGGTGCTGAAAGTACCGTAAAAAACAGGGTTGATGTACCTGAAGAAAGAAAATATGTTGGTTTTGATGCATATAAAAAGGCAATGGCACATGCTGATGTTGTGATCTTAACTACTCCCCCTGGTTTTCGCCCTATTCATTTTGAAGAAGCAGTGAACCAGGGTAAACAAATTTTTATGGAAAAACCCGTTGCCACTGACCCCGCAGGAATAAAAAGAGTGTTAGATGCAGCGCAGATTGCCAAACAAAAAAAATTAAATGTAGTTGTTGGCTTGCAACGTCATTACCAAAACTCATATCGTGCATTGTTTGCAAAAAAAAATATGATTGGCGATATTACTTCAGCTCAAGCATGGTGGAATAATGATGGGGTATGGGTAAATATGAGAAATCCGGAACAGACAGAAATGGAATACCAGATGCGTAATTGGTATTATTTCGTGTGGCTATGCGGCGATCATATTGTAGAACAACACATACATAATATGGATGTGATCAACTGGTTCAAAGGTGGTCATCCTGTAAAAGCACAAGGCATGGGTGGCAGACAAGTAAGAAAAGGAAAAGAATATGGTGAAATTTTTGATCATCATTATGTGGAGTATCAATATGCAGATGGTTCGATATTAAACAGCCAGTGCCGCCACATACCCGGTACGATGAGTAAAGTGGATGAATTATTAATCGGCACAAAAGGAAAAATTTTCTGTGGCGCTGCCAATATTAAAGATCATTCAGGAAAAGTATTATTCCAGTTTGATAAATTAAAGGAAAACGATCCATATCAAACTGAACATGATGAATTGTTTGCCGCTATTGCAAAAGGTGAACACAAATTCAATAATGCAGAATATGGAGCACATAGTACAATGACTGCGATCATGGGAAGAATGGCAACCTATTCAGGGCAAGTATTGGAGTGGGATAAATTGATAAACTCAGGAATAAATGGAATGCCAAAAGAGTATGCCTGGGATGCAATGCCACCAACATTACCTGATGCTGATGGATTTTATGCTGTTGCGGTGCCTGGTAAAACAAAATATATCTAATTCTAAATTGCTATATGGCTAAATTGTTAAATAGTTCTCTGACTAAAAGCAGTTATTATAACAATCAATCAATTTGACCATTTAGCCATTAACTAAAAATAGATGAGCTCCATATTATTTGAAATAAAAAATTCTGTTGGCATCATCACATTGAATCGGCCTGATAAATTAAACTCGTTCAATCGTGAAATGGCGTTACTGTTGCAGGATAAATTAGATGAATGCAAAAGCAAAGAAGTGAGATGTGTTTATATCACTGGCGCCGGCAAAGGTTTTTCTGCAGGACAGGATCTTTCTGAAGTTGTTGATCCCGACGGAACGGGTATGACAAGAATCCTTTCAGAACATTATAATCCAATTATTGAAAGAATAAGAAGATTAGAAAAACCGGTTGTTGCCGCGATCAATGGAGTAGCTGCCGGCGCCGGAGCCAATATTGCTTTATGTTGTGACATAGTTGTGGCGTCAGCATCAGCATCGTTCATACAGGCCTTTTCAAAAATTGGTTTGATCCCCGATAGCAGCGGCACATTTGTTTTACCAAGATTGATCGGTTGGCAAAAAGCAAGTGCCTTAATGATGCTGGGAGAAAAAGTTCCTGGAGAAGAAGCAGAACGTATTGGTATGATCTATAAAGTTTTTCCGGATGAAACATTTGCAGAAAACTCGATGAGCATTGCTTCTTATCTGTCACAGATGCCGACAAAAGGATTAGCCTATACAAAACTATTGCTTGGTCATTCTTCCAGGAGCAGTTTGGAAGAACAACTGCAGGATGAAGATATTTACCAGCAAAGAGCGGCAAGCACAAGAGATTTTGAAGAAGGAGTAAAAGCATTTTTAGAAAAAAGAATTCCGAAGTTTACCGGCGAATAAAAAAATTATTATTATGCACACGATACATAAGGAAGTTGTTGATCACATGATAGAAAACGATTCTTTCAGTCAATGGC
>DASYQG010000280.1:0-2978 GCA_036005825.1 Chitinophagaceae bacterium
AAATGAAAGCTGATGATGTTTTCCGGATCGAAGATTCCATTGTCAGTTCATTAATGAATCCATTACGGATCACTCTTGTTGATAAATCAAAAGGCATTCAACAAAATAAACCGGTAAATCCACAGGCTTATGCAGAATACATGAAAGGTAGATTTTTAAGCTATGGTTCCACACCGGAAGAGACGGAAAAAGCATTGTCTCACTTCAGGGAAGCCATTCGCATTGATCCGAAATATGCAGCAGCTTATGCCGCTATTGCCAATGAAAAAATTGTACAGAGTCTTTTTTCAACAGCTTCTCAAAAAGAAATAATCAATGAAGCAAGAACTGCTATCGAAGCGGCAAAGGCACTGGATCCAAACATTCCCGAGATATATACTTCGGAAGGTGCTTTGAAATTTTATTACGATTGGGATTGGAAGGGAGCAGTGGAATCTTATAAAAAAGCATTGGAACTGGATCCGGGTAATGCAACTATATACATCAGGTACTCTGCGACCCTGGCTGATGTTGGCAGATACAAAGAAGCGTTACCTCTTGCTGACAAAGCGGTACAGCTCGACCCTGTTTCCATTTCCAGTTTGCATAATCTTGGTTGGACCAATCTCGTTGCGGGTAATTACCAAAAAAGTGCTGATGCATTTCAGAAAGCCCTGGATCTTCATCCTGACTGGATCTGGGGATATATTAAGCAGGCCTATGGTTATGTTTTTCTTCGTCAATACGATAAAGCAGCAGCAAATGCAGACAAAGCAGAAAAATTATTTCAAGATGGTTGGGGCTCTGAATTATTACAGGTAGCATTGGCTTTTATTTATACAAATTCAGGACAGAAAGAAAATGCAGAGAGAGTGATCAATCGTTTTTTTGAATATGCATCTAAGAACAAAGTGGAAGATCCATGGGACATGTCTTATATCTATTATTTGAAAGGGGATTATAAAAACGCAATTATGTGGGAAGAAAAAGCTGTTGAAGAAAGATCGCCGGATGCTTATCTTATGAACATCGCTATTATTTATAATAACGATAAAAAATATTTTGAAAGCCCGGAACATCAACGGATTTTGAAAAAGATGGGATTTGTAAAATAAGTTCTTTAGTAATAAACTACAGGCAACAACAAAGAATAGAACTCCGTCGTTGTCTGCCGTATTACTTTCCAATCAATAAAAAATATAAAAAAATCTGGGGTTGTTCCCGAAGGATCGGGACAGGTATGCTTAGTTTCCCGCAATGCTGCGGGACAAGTGTAACTAAGCATCGGTTCCGAAGGAACCCGCCAAACTTTCTTGGCGTCTTAATTTTCTTTGCGCCTTTGCGTGAAAATTTAACTTTCTTCCATAGTTCTTCGCCGCAACAACTGAAAATTGAAATGCATTTATTTATTCAGGACAACTTACAATTGGAAATCATTAACTTTCTGTAGAAGAACTTTTGTAAACCAAAGTGTTGGTAGTCTCTGCAGGGGGCGATACCTCAGTCAGTTGATGACAGAATTAATAACGAAATATCGTGCAGATACTTTAAGAAAAATAATTTTAGGCAAGTCATACCCGGCGATATGTAATCATGAAAAAACTATCAAATAAAATTAAAATTTCGAGTACGACAGAGCTAATAGATGGCTTTTTGCAACATAATGAATTAAAAATTCTTACAGGCTCTTCTCAGGATCTTACCGCACTCCACAAAAGCGTTTACAAAAAGTTTCAAATACCACACAAAAGTGATCGTTACTTTTTTGTTTTTAATGAACAGAATTCGGCAAAACACAGTTTGGACCTACTGGAAATAGATCTCTCAAGTGGAGAATTGCTATTTGTAGTGCCTAATCAAATCCATACTTCGCCGCCTTTGAAAAGGGGTTTAAAATTTTATTCTCTAAGTTTTGAAGCCAATTGTCTTTCATTACTTCCCCGGCAATTTTATTTTCTTACCAACCCTTTCAACAAACAAATCATTTCATTTGACACTGAATCAAGGCTAAGAGTAAAAACCCTTTTTGAAACGCTAAGGCAACTGCTTTTTTCAGCCAGCACGAGGAACAATACAGAAATTATACTAGCCCACCTTAATACCCTCTTATCCGAATTCAACAATGCTTACTTCAAAAATTCAAACCTTGAAATATTTTCCGGCAATAAACTTTCAAAATACATTCAGTTCAAGCTTTTAATTGAGACCGAATTCAAAAAACAACCATCTATTAATTCCATTGCCAAAAAACTAATTCTATCAGAAAATCAACTTTTTTCAATTGTGAAAGAATTTTCGGAACTATCGCCAAAAAAATATTTGATACAACGATTGATGCTTGAAGCTCAACGGATCTTGTTCTATGAAAAACCCAGTGTGAAAGAATTAGCTTATGAATTAGGATTTGCTGACCCTGATTATTTTTCACGACTTTTTAAAAAGCAAACAGGAAAAAGCATTAGCCGGTTCGTTAGCTATATTCAGGATTTGTCCAGCCAAAAATAGAATTAGTCTGAGAGAAATGATTTTTGTTTTCCGACTTTGCAGTCAGAAAACAAAACCAAATCATACAAAATGAAATCAGTAAAAGAAATTAATGTCAAACGAGCCTTAACTTATATCATAGTCGCGGCCGCAGCAATTGCCGTGTACTTTGGGCTTGTACATTTGATACTGATAGTGGCGAATGTGTCTAAGTCCGCCCCTTCAACCGTTTACGGTCTTACTTCAAAGCGACAATTTGCACTTGTTGCGTTAGGAATGGCGTTGATCAGTGTCGTTTTCGGTTGGCGGGCCTTTCGTAAATCCGCCAGTCGCATCAGCACCCTTGATAGTAAAAACGGCCCTATCATTGCAATATTTATTGGGTTGATTGCTGTGATTGGTGGGGGACTGAATTTAGCAGCTGCAAATGGTGGTCCAGGTAGTGGCAATGGTGTACTTGGTAGTGCTCAAGCACTTGTCCTTGGGCTTGTCGGCATGTTTCTCGGTGGGTTGAC
>DASYQG010000281.1:0-8370 GCA_036005825.1 Chitinophagaceae bacterium
ATTCTGGGGCAGTATTCTTATTACTGCATTACATGATGAGGAGGGAAATGTTATTGGTTTTACGAAGCTTACAAAAGAACTGGGCGAAAATGAAATTGATTAATATTTACCAGGATATCTCTCTTTCAAGTATTCTAATAAATTTTCACAATTCTGCCACCTCGTTTTCTAATAATAAGATCGGTATTTAATTAACTTCGAATCCGGGATATTTTAGAATTAGTAAATCATGTTATCGAGGTTCTCTCTAGTTAATATATTTTTCTTTTTAAACCTACTATCATCAGCGCAGGACATTTCAGGAGTTTGGGTTGGTAATTATAAACCAGCTTTATTTGCTACTATGCCGGAAAAATTAGTTGTTGAAATATTTGTTTACAATGATTCATTAATTACCGGCGCCTCTCATCTTTATTACAAACACGATCAATACGAACATTATAAAATTTATGGAAGATTTAAAAAGAAAGAATCGACCATTTATTTTTCTGAAGACAGTACGATCGCTGTAAAGCTTGGCTTTATGGATGAGAATTGCCTCGGGAACTATACAATGAACCTCACATCGTCAGGCAATTTGCTTGAAATGAAGGGAAGATGGGAAGACAACTCAACCGCTTTGTTTCATTGTCCTTCTACAGGCGTCTGGCTTGAAAAAAAAGTTAGCGAAGACATTAAACAAACTAATTCACAACCGGTGGACAAGAACCTGGAAAGAAGATCAGATATACAAAGCCTAATTGAGATCAGCAATGCTGAAAAAGATTCCATCCTCATAGAATTGTATGATAACGGGATCATCGATAATGATTCAGCTTCAATTTATCTCGATGATTCTTTGCTATTGTATAAACAATTCGTTTCTAACAAACCTATTTCACTATATATTTCTCTTGATAAACAAAAACCTTTAAGCAATTTTAAACTTGTAGCCGAGAGCCTCGGTTCAATACCACCTTGCACTGTTCTCATGATCATTAAAACAAAGAAGAAAAGATATGAAGTAAATTTATCAAGTAATTTAAATTCGAATGGGGTTGTTGAATTTTTTCTAAAAGAATAAGCCATGACAAAAAGCAGATCAAAGAAAACTATAACGTACGGAGAATGGGCGAGCTATGATGTGAAAGAAAGATTTATACAGCGACAAAATGAAATAAAAATCCCCCGAAAGATCGGGGGATAACAAATCACTGAACCATTACCATTATAACCAAATTCTTAATTATTGTTTCGGAGGGCCGCCGCGTCCACGAAGTGTAGGCTCGATCTGCTCTTTCCATATCTTGAATTTATCATCACCAAGAATTGGTTTTACTTTTCCATCAAGAGTTTCCATGAAAGGCTTCATCTTTTCCTGCATAGCCGCACGCATAGCGTCCCTATCGCCACCAGCACTTGCCATTACTTCCTCACGAACCTTATCCTGGGCCTTGTAATAATCTAAATACGCTGCGTCCATATCCTTCATTTTTGCTTCATCCAGCTTAAATGCGCTGTCAGCTTTAAAGTGAACTCTTTTTACTCTTTCTTCAGGGGTTGGCATCTGGAAACCACCGCCGCCACCACCTTGTGCAAACGAGGGTGCGGTGCCTGCAAGCATTACAACCGCTAAAGCAATGATCGTTTTTTTCATTTGTATGTTTTTTATTTATTTAAAAATTAATGAGCCTTAAAAAAATTATTTATTCTCTTTTTTATCAGATGGCCTGCGCGGGCCATTATTGCTGATAATTCTTTTTACTATTTGCGTAATAAATGAATCCATCTTTGGCTTTTGCTCTTCAGTGCACAAAGCTTTTATTGACTGGAAATAATGAAATGTGCTGATATCAAGTTCCATTTGTTTTTCGCCGATCTTAGATGCATAGGAATTCAAAACAGAATCACTGATCCCTTTTTGATATATCAGTGCGAAGAAATCTTCTTTTGATTTTGTAAGATCTTTAAATAAAGGTTTCATTTTTCTGAACTGCTGTGAACGGAGGGAGTCATATGCAACAGCCTGCTCATCATTTAATCCTACTTCATTCTTTACTTTTTCAATTGACTTATCATGCATTACTTTAGGATCCATATCCATTTTATAATGACCGGCGGGCTTATTAAATACAAAAAAATACAAGAGACAGATATTCGCAATCAGCAAAACAGTTGTAATAAGTAAGAGTACCTTATTATTTCTTAAATAACTCATTATTCGTTAGGCATGTTTTCGTAATCGTAATTGTCAACAGAAGCGACCACATTATATTCGTTTGCCAATTCAGAAACATTCGTATCTGCAGTAACAGTTCCATCTGTACCTGAACCGGAGCTGTTCCAAAGAGCCCATCCGTTCACTGCCATAACCAGCACTACGATCGCAACGGCTATTGCTGGCTTACTTATAAAAGAAAAAGTTCTCTCCCATACATTAGCCTTCTTATTCATCCGGGCTTTGATGCGGGTAAAAAGAAAAGGATTCGCTTCGGCCCTTTTTGCGCCATCGAGGCATTGCAGGGTCTGCTCGATCTCCTGTTGTATTTTTTCTTTTGATGTCATTTTACTGATAATTTGACGATATATAATATTGATTCCTTCTACCTGTAATGCTTATTATAATATTCCTCCAATTGCTTCCTAAGGTTCTGATTTGCACGGCTCATCAGCGATTCTACGGCTGATATCGTGGTATTTAACACTTCACTTACATCGCGATAACTAAGCCCTTCCAGTTTATGCAGCGTATAGGCTGTTTTCTGATTTTCAGGCAAGCCATCGATCGCTTTAAAAAGAACTGCCGCCCTTTCCTTATTATCCAGGCTTACTCCCGGGTGGTGAAAATCAGGAATCGACTCTTTCTCATCACCATCTCCACCTAAGGCTTGCAAAAACCCAAACCTCTTTTTTCTTTTTTTACTCCGTAAATGATCCAGCGCTGTAGTAGTTGCTATCCGGTAAAGCCATGTCGAAAACTTTGAATCGCCTTTAAAAGTGCTGATTTTTTCAAACACTTTTATAAAAACATCCTGCGCCAGGTCTTCCGCTTCGGTCTCATTTTGTACGATCCCAAGGATCGTATTATACACCATATCCTTCCATTGCTCTACAATAGTTTTGAACGCCGTTTCATCTCCCTGTTTCAGTTGCTCTATTAATTCCGTTTCGTTGGTCAAGGCAGGTCATTGGTTTTCGGTTTTCAATTTAGGCAACTAATTTCTTCTGAAAAAATCTCCCTGGTTCTGGTTAAAATTTTGTCTTGCAGGCGCCTTTCCAAAATTCTTAAGGTTATAGGTAAACGTCAGCATAAAATACTGCTTTAACACCTTAGTTGTTACGTCTTCAAAGTAAGTTTCTGTTACATTTCTTGAAATGCTCTGGTTCTGATCCAGGAGATCAAACACTGAAAGACGAATCTCTCCTTTTTGACCTTTCAGTATTTTTTTTGCGACCGCCATATTCCATAACCAATAGCTTTGATTATATCCATCACTTAATCCTGAATAAATTTGGTTGCTAAGATCTGTGTTAAACAACCATCCTTTTTTAGTCAGGAGATTAAGCTTTGCTGTAGTTGTATGGGAGAAATATTTATTATCCGAGTTTGGCTGCAAAGTATTTTTAGCGTTATTAAAACTACCATTGTAAGAAACAGTATAATCAACATACTGGCTGATGTTACTAGCTAATACAATGCCGGCATTATAATTATAAGAAGTAGTAACTCCTTCTTCATTATTTATAAGACCAGGAGTTCTGTTTGCCACAAACCCTGTATTCAGGCTGATATTTGTTTTTATAAACTTTAATGGCTGTGCATAGGTAATAAATACGTTGAAATTCCGCTGACCATCCATGTTTATTGGTTTGGTTAATTGGGAACCCTTATGTAATATAACTGAAGGGGTAAGGGTTGAATCTTTTGTTGCCGTATAAGTTGCAGTAGCTACATAATTGTCAGTAAGCGATCCAAAAAAGTTTACGAACAAACTATGGCTTTTCTTAGTGTCAGTATATTGATAACGGCCGCCAATTCTATGTGCATAGGATTGATCAAGCTCCGGGTTACCCGTTGTGATCAAGAGTGGATTGGTGTTATTGATAACATCCTGCAACTGGTTTACAGACGGAGGATTTGTACTTGCTCTGTAAAAAAGCCTGATGCTTTCTTTCTTTGACAATGGCAGATTGAACTGTAAGTTGGGTAAAATATTATTAAACGTTCTTTTTACATGAGTTGCATAAGGATATTGTTGGTCGCTTTCAAGAGTTGAGGACTGAATATCGAATCCGAAAGAAAGTTGTTTGGTACGATCACCTTTGCGAAAACTGACACCGCCTCTTTGTATCATATTTGTATATTCAAGCACACTGGACAAACTGGTGTCAAGTTCAGAATATTTCGCAGTTGCATTTTCAAAACTATATGCTTTCTTTTTTGAATCATTAGAACTGTAGGATGGGTTATAATGGAATTCAACTATTGCTCCCTTTTTTCCGACAGGTTCGGTATAATTCAAACTTCCAGAATACTGGTAACCCTTCACGTTCTGATCATTAAACTGGCGGGTAGTATCTTTTACGATAATAGTGCCTTTATAATACAAGCTATAAGCATCAGTGTACGACTCACCATCCTGGTTATTGATGCCGTTGTTGAAATTTGCCGAGAATGTTCGTCCTCTCTTTCTGAAAGAATGCCGGTAAAGAATATTATTATTAAAATTAACACCCGTTCTTTGGGCCCTGTTTGCATTTAACGTTTGACTGAGTGTGTCATCTTCGTTTGTGAACATCAATCCCTTTGTCAAGCTATTACTGTTATAATCCTGGATACTAATGGATGGAGTGATAAGGATCGAATTAAATGAATCAAGTTTCCAATCGAACCTGAAGTTGGCTCTGTGATTATAGTTGTTACTCTCTGAAGCTGCATCCTGATCATAAAATTGTGTGGTATCTCCTAACGGAAAATATTCTCTGGCAATTTTTTCACTGTTTTCTGTTTTCCTGTTATTATAAAAATAACTACCGCTTACATCAAGATTCTTTCCCCATTTATCATTGAAATTAATACCAATTGCATTTGTTTTGCTGATCCCCGACTGTTGACCCACTAAGAAACCGCCACCGCCGCCACCGCCAAAGTTGTTACCGCCCCCTCCTCCACCACCAAATCCGCCGCCGCCTTGTCTGCCACCACCCTGAGCTCTGAAATTACCACCACCGAAGCCACCGCCACCACCGCTGCTTGTTACACCCAAAAGATCTACTTCCGCAAAATTTTGCTGGTTCACATCATTTGTCAAAGCAACTATTGAAATTCTTGTATTCTTTTTAAAATAACTCATATTACCGCCGGCGAGGTAATGGTTGTCGGTACCATAGCCTGCAAAGAATCTTCCGAACTGGCCATTGCGCATAGTAGGTTTTGTGACGATGTTGATAGACTTGGCTGCACTTCCATCGTCAACACCAGTAAACTGTGCCTGGTCACTCATGCGATCAAATACCTGAATCTTATCAACTATTTCAGCAGGTAAATTGCGAAGCGTAGCAGTTGCGTCGTCGCCAAAAAAATCTCTTCCATCAACTGTAACCTTTCTTACTTGCTCGCCCCCTACTTTCACCACTCCATTTTCAACAGTAATGCCCGGTGCTTTTTTTATCAGGTCTTCTGAGTTTGCATCAGGATTTACTTTTAATTGGCTTGCACTTATTTCAGTCGTATCAGCTTTTTGTTTTGTCAATGGCGGCGTACTAATAACAGTAACTCCTCCTAAAGTTTTTGCTTCCCTGTTGACATTTATGTCATCAAGTTTCTTTGAAATATTTTCCCAAACGAATTGCTTCTTTGTTAATTCATATCCCAAAAAACTAATCACAAGATCATATCTGCCTGTATCAACCAGATTTTTAAATTCAAATGAACCTGTTTTATCTGAAACAACGGTTAGTGAATCTTTGCCACGAAGGACCTTAACTGTGGCGCCAGAAAGGGGCTGCTTATTTTCAGCATCACGAATAGTACCGCTAAGAACCGGGGTTTGTGAAAAAGATGCGAGGGAAAAGCCAAGCAAAACGATAGATAACAGACTGACTTTCATTGTAAGATTTTAGTTCAAGGGTTTAGACGCCTCATTTATATTGAACCTTCGCAAAAACAGGCCGGATTGATAGATAGCCGAAGGCTTTTTTAATATCAAAAAAATGAGGCACTTTTAAGACCTAAACCAATGACCGATGACCCATCATCCTCATGCTTTTTTACCAGGGGCTTCTAAACGTCTTGAAGCCTTATCCGATGGCGTTTTTGCAATTGCTTGTACACTGCTTGTCCTTGAAATTGATATTCCTCATTTTAGATCGGGTCTTAAAATATCAGAGCAATGGGAAGAGTTCAGAGAATTAATTCCATCTCTTGTGGCTTTTGGTTTCAGTTTTTTAAATATCCTCATTTTTTGGACGAACCATGATGCTATTAATAAAGTGATCGTTCGCTATGACACAAAGACAACCTATCTCAATATTATTTTTCTTTTGTTTATAAGTCTTATTCCATTTACCACCGCATTTATCGCAAGAAATATAGATTCATTTTTGGCGAATGCCTGTTATGGTTTGGTACTTTGCCTTGCTTCGGTCTTTGCCGTATGGATGTATTATCATCTTGCGTTTAAAGCAAAACTTTTTTTGCCAGAAGTAACAATGACATCAAGAAAAAGAGTTTATAAACAAGTGATCTCAGGACCTTATTTATTTATAGTCGCAATTGCACTTGGTCTTATCAATAATTATATTTCTATAATAATTTATGCATTAACGCCGGTAAGTTTTATGCTTTTGCCACAACTTGATTTTGATACAAAAGAAGAGGAAATAAAAAAAGAGCATCACGAATAACTATTCCCAAATAACAATGCCCGGTTTATCATACCACGCCGGGTATTTTGGTAAATGGATTTTTTCGATCTCATTTCTTTTTACTTTCAAAGAAGGTGTGATCATATTATTGGCGATCGTCCACGTCTCTTTCATGATCACCATCTTTTCAATTTTTTCAAATTTCTCCAATAAAGGATTGATAGCGTCCAAACTTCCGGTAAGATCTTTTATCAATTCATCCTTTGTTTTCTTTTTTCCTGAATCTGACAAACAGATCAGGGCCATTGGTTGAGGCACGCCTGTGCCAACTACACAAACATGTTCGATATCGCCGTTAGAAAGCAATTTCACTTCAATCGGCGCCGGCGAAATATATTTTCCTTTATCCGTTTTAAATTGATCTTTTACACGGCCCGTTATTTTCAAAAACCCTTCATTGTCATATTCGCCCATATCGCCCGTCTTTAAATAGTTTTCTTCATCAAAAGCTTCCGCTGTCATTTGCGGTTCTTTATAATAACCTTTCATGTTTCCTTCCACTTTTATTCTTATTTCACCATCATTAGAAATTTTTGCCAACACTCCTGGCAATGCTTTTCCTACAGTTCCAAATTTATACGCCTTAGGTCCGCAGAAATGTGAATACACACAATCTTCTGTCATACCATACGCCTGGTAAATAATGATGCCGATCTTTTCATACCATTGTTGCAATTCAACTGAAATAGGTGCCGCAGCACTATAAAAATGTGAAATTCTTGAGAACCCCATTTTTTTCTTTAATCTTTTTTTGAAAAAAGAATTAACAAGAGGAATTGAAAGAACGATATCAAGTTTTCTTTGAGATAATTTTGATAAAATGCTTTCTCTCATTTTTTGCCAGATCCGTGGCACGGCAAAAAATATATTCGGTTGTATCTCGGCAAGGTTTTTTGAAAAAGATTCCAGTGATTCAGCAAATGAAATGGTACCACAAGTAAACAATGCATTCATTTCAACTCCTACTTTTTCTGCGATATGACTAAGTGGTAAATATGAGATCATCGCGGGTTGATGTGGTAATTCTAATTGGGGAATGGCCGACATGACAACGGCACGAAACGCCCCTGCTGCATGCATTACTCCTTTACTTTTTCCTGTAGTGCCGGAAGTGTAAATAATGGTCAGTGTCTCCTCTTTTTTCCAGGAATAAAGATTAGTCAGCGGTTCGTTGATATCTATCAGTTCTTCGAAGGAATATTTTTCTTTTATTCCATAAGCATTAACAGTGATGCGTATCATATTTGCAGGGATGCCATCTGCCTGTGATTTGAAATCATCTAATTTACCAATGATAATTGCCTTTGACTCACTATGAATTAAGATCGGCTCAATAGCAGCCGCAGATAATGTTGGATAAATTGGGATGGAGATACATCCTGCCATCATAATAGCAATATCGGCAATGATCCATTGAGCGCAGTTCTTTGAAAGTATAGCAATATGATCACCTTCTTTTAATCC